>JBBRWU010000098.1:0-3861 GCA_038249015.1 Candidatus Doudnaibacteriota bacterium
AAAGTTCCGTCTTCTTCCAGTTCGTTTACAAACTTCCCCTGTTCTAAAAATTTCTTTAAGACATTTTCTTTTTTTACCCCAATGACTCCGTTTAAACTGCCGGTCATTCCTACATCGGTAACATGTGCAGTACCGTGAGCCAAAACTCTGGCATCGGCTGTCGGCACATGGGTATGAGTTCCAAAAACTCCCGCTACCCTGCCGTCCAAGTAATATCCTAAGGCCACTTTTTCACTGGTGGCTTCCGCATGGAAGTCCACTAATATTATATCACCTTTTTGCGCCTCTTGCTCCAAAATTTTATCTACAGCAAAAAAAGGGTTGGCAATTTCCCCTTCAAACTGGTTTTCCATAAATACCTGGCCGTTTAAATTAATTACCAAATACTGCTGACCGTTTGCGGAAAACCTATAATAACCAAAGCCCGCCAATTGCCCGACATAGTTGGCCGGACGGATTAATTTAGGATATTTTTCAAAACAAGCCGTAGAAAGTTGGTTTTTATTAAAAATGTGGTTTCCGGAAGTAAAGCAGTCCACACCCAAAGCATCCACTTCCGCTAAAGTTGCCGGGGTTACGCCTTTGCCATGAGCCAAATTTTCCACATTGACGATGGTGACATCGGGAGAATATTTTTCTTTCCACATAGGCAAAACCTCGCGCAGAATTTTCCGCCCGGGCTTTCCTACTATATCGCCAATGAATAGTATTTTTGACATTTTATATCCACTAATTCACGAATTAACACCAATTACACGAAATCGGGTTAGTGATATTCGTGATGATTAGTGAATTCGTGAGAAAATAATTACCGTGCGTATTCTATTACCCTGGTCTCCCTGATTACGTGAACTTTAATTTCACCCGGGAATTTAAGTTCATTCTCCAGACGGTTGGCTATTTCACGAGCCAATTTTTGACAGGCTAAATCGTCTAACTTGGAAGGAGTAACGAACACACGAATTTCACGGCCTCCCATAATGGCGTAAGTTTTTTCCACACCTTCAAAACTGTTGGCAATATTTTCCAAATCTGTTAAGCGCTTAATATAATTTTCCAAAGTATCTTTGCGTGCGCCGGGACGAGCTCCGGAAATGTTGTCACAAGCGTCCACAATAATAGCTTCCACACTTTGAGCTGCCACGGCTTTGCCGGAAACATCGGTGTCGGCATGATGGCTGGCAATGGCTTCAATAACCCGAACATCCAAATTAAACTTTTCCGCAACTTTTTTACCCAACTCTACGTGACTACCTTCCAAATCCTGGTCCAAGGCTTTGCCGATATCATGCAAAAGCGCTCCCTGTTTGGTAATGGAGACATCCGCACCCAGCTCTTCAGCCATAAGCGCACCAATTTTTGCCATTTCTACCGAGTGGCGCAAAATATTTTGGCCATAGGAAGTTCTAAACAACAACCTACCAACCAAGTGCACCAACTTTGGCGGAAAATTGGTAATCCCCAATTCATATACCGCCTGCTCACCAGCTTGTTTAATTTGGTCGTTAATTTCCGCTTTACTTTTTTCGTAAGCTTCTTCAATTCTGGCCGGATGAATGCGTCCGTCCGCCAATAATTTTTCCAAAGTCATTTTGGCAATATGCCGACGAATGGAATTGAATCCGGAAATAACTACGGTATCCGGAGAATCATCAATTAAAATTTCCACGCCCAGCATATGTTCAAAAGCGCGAATATTGCGCCCTTCTTTTCCAATAATTCTGCCTTTCATTTCTTCGCTGGGAATTTGTACGGTGGTGGTGGTAACTTCGGCAGTCACTTCGCTAGAAACGCGTTCAATGGCCTGAGCCACAATATTCCGCGCATCGCGCTCCGCTTCCTGGTGAGTCTCAGCAACCAATTTTTTGTACAAACTAACCATTTCTTCTTTTACGGTCTTTTCGGCGTTATCCAATAAAACTTTTGCCGCTTCTTCCCGAGTCATGCCGGCAATTTTTTGCAAATTATCCAATTGTTTTTGGCGCAATTCCTTAATTTCTTCCTGAATCTGCTTAATTTGTTCGCCCTTGGTTTCTAAATCTGTTTTCTGCCTGTCCAAAAGACCGGACTTTTGGTCCAGCTCTTTTTCTCGGCGATCAATGCGCTCTTCAAAGCGCACAATTTGGTTACGAAAATCCGATTCCTGTTTTTTGGCCTGGTCAATAATTTCCATTGACCTGGTACGGGCTTCCAGCAACAATTCTTTTTCTCTGCTCTTGGCTTCTTCTAAAATCTTTTCGGCCTTACTTTCGGCAGAGCCGATTTTTTTACCGGCCAGTGATTGACGGTATAAATACCCAACCACAACGCCCAACACAAGGCCCACTAAAATATATACAAATACCATAAAATACCTTACTTCCGAAAAGTAAGGACAGGTTTTAAGCAAAAAATGCCAACCCTAAGCCCCACGGGGCTTTGAGTTTAGCTGATTATCTTTTGAAGGTTTTGAAACTGATGATTAAATTCACAGTTGAAAATCAAGAAATAATACTGAAATTTGCGAAAAACTGTCTTAACTTACTCTTTTGCGGAAAATTAAATCTATAATTTGAACATTTTTATACTACCATAAGTTGCCTTGGATGTCAAAACTGGTATACTTTAGTTAAACTTTAGTTAGAATCATGAAGTATGAATTAGGAATTATGAAAAGAATGAAACCCAAATGGGTTTTAAGCCATAACCCCTAATTCAATTAACCAAATTGAGAAAGGATAAATATGGATAAAATTATGTCCCCCTTCGGGGGATCCGCCTCAGGCGGAAAGCACACTTTGCCCCCGTTGCCTTATAATTATGGCGATCTGGAACCCTACATTGATGCCAAAACCATGGAAATTCACCACACCAAGCACCATCAAGCTTACATTGACAAGTTAAATGGCGTTTTGGAAAAATATCCGGCCTTGGCGGAAAAACCTCTTGAGGAATTACTTAGAGAAATTAAGAACCTGCCGGTAGACGAAAAAGATCGTCCACTTATTCAAAATCACGGCGGTGGTCATTGGAATCATTCCTTTTTTTGGACCATAATGGGACCCGAAAAAGAGATAGATGATAAATTAGTCCAAGATATTTCCAAAACCTTTGGCTCAGTGGAAGATTTTAAAAAAAAGTTTGATATTGCCGCCTTGTCTCGCTTCGGTTCCGGTTGGGCTTGGTTAGTGCGCAAGCCCGATGGCACTCTAGATGTCTACTCAACCGCCAACCAAGACTGCCCATTAATGCAAAATGACACCCCGCTCATTGGCCTGGATGTCTGGGAACACGCCTATTACTTAAAATATCAAAACAAACGTCCGGAGTATTTAGACGCATGGTGGAACGTGTTAAAGCTAATATAAAAGATCATCACATAAAAGATGACAGGGCTACGACGGAGGTGTCGTAGCCCTTTTTGATGACGCCGTTTGGCTTTTGGTGCCTACCCATGGGCAGACACCGTCTGAAAAGCCGTAGGATTGAGATTGTCGGGGGAGACCGCGGTGAGAAGGGGCTGGATTTTCCCATCAGTCTCGACAATAAAGCCGATTATGGATCCAACCCATTGAGCAGACGGTGCCTGTACAGCGGAGAAGCCTGCCTGCTCAGCCCGTTGCTGATCCAAAAATTTCTCCAGTTCTGCCTTGGCTTGCCGATAGACACACCCTCGCTCCTGGATTATTCTTTTCGTCATTTGGTTCTGCAAGGCCTGCTTATACTGCTTTGCAGTTTGAATGGAGAGCGTTTAATTTCTAGTGCCTGAGATTGAAGTTTTAACCCTTACATAAAACAAAAAATCGTGGTGTTAGTACTAATTATTTGCTTAAAGAATAAAAATATGGTTTGAATATAAAATTCAATTCGTATTTTTACCCT
>JBBRWU010000099.1:0-3769 GCA_038249015.1 Candidatus Doudnaibacteriota bacterium
GAGGCGATTGGCAAATGGAACGGTTTTTAATTTTTAAGTTTACTTTATTCTGAGGATAATTTTAATTTAAACTTTTACGCCGTGGGTTTTGATTTCACTAATTAAGGTTGGGACAAGGGGTCAAGTCTGAATTTTTGACATTTTATACAGATCATCAACTTTGTTTACGCACCGCTTTTGCCTTAAGCACGAAGCGGAAAATTTCATTTTGCAATTTTTTGCCTTGAGCTTAAATATATCTCTAAAGTATTTAGCTTTGGGAAATCTTGGAATTCACAAAAAGTTTAATTTTTTGCGCCATATCAAATGCTTCTTGCGCTTCTTTTTTTGTAAACTCCGGATAATCTGCCGGATAACGGGTTTCAATATAAAATTGGCTTAATTTTTGCAAGTCTTGTTTAAAATCAAAAATATCCGGGTAAAAAGTTTGTAGCGAAGCTCCCAATTTAACCAAATCATGAATTTTTTGAAATTCCTGTTGATTAAATATCAATAAAGCTTTTAATAATTTTTCCGCCATTTGCTGAGCTAAAAAACAAGCAGTACTGGCCGATCCTTATGCTAAAACAGCCCGCAAGGATAATTCATCTTCGGAAGCTTTAGCTAACCAATCTTTATAAAATTCGCTATCGCTCATATAAAATTTTTCCTTGGTGAATAATATTTCTGACAAAAAAATTGCCTTTTTTTATGCTTTTTTCCACATTTTCCGGTTTGTAAACAATAATATCTAAAGGCATATCACAGCTCCATAAAAATCCACGAATATCGCCCGCCAGTTGCCGGGTGTTTTGAGAATCCTTTACTACAAATAAGTCTACATCACTATTTGGACCGGGTTTCCCCCACGCCCAAGAGCCGAATAAAATAATTTTATCGGGTAAAAATTCTCGGGCAATTTTATCCGCGATATTTTGAAAATTGTTTTGAACTCCCCCATCGTTTACAGATAGCATATTAGATATTTTTAGGTTGTTCTTTTTTATTAAGCGCGAAGCGAAAAAGTCAAACTTTTCACTCTCCCGCCCCGCGCTGAATATAAATTTTTTAAAACTTCCCGTGCTTTAGTTAACTAAAGCGCTTGAAAATTTTTAAGTTCAGATTCCAATATCGGCAAATCCTCGGTGATTGTATCCCACACAACATCCAAATCCACTTGATAGTAATCGTGGATGGCGCGATCGCGAAATCCGGCTATATCTTTCCATGGCAAAGCTGTCGCAGACTTTACGCTTTCAGAAACTCTTTTGGCCAACTCGCCGATTAGCGCCAGTTGCATTATTACTGCGCTTTGAGTTTTCTGGTCCGCAAAAAAATCTTCCCGGGTCATTCCGCCGGTAAATTCCCTGATTTTCCGTGCGGAGTCCAATATTTGCTCAACGTAAACGCTATCTTTTTTCATAAATCGTTTTTAAGTCCGCCATTACATAAGATTTAACAAATTTATTCAGGCTGTTTTCCGTAACCAAATCAACTTTTTTAGAAAGAGACTTTTCAAGTCCGTTGACTAAGCGCATATATCGAAACATACCGGTTGGCTTGCCCAGCCGAACCAAAATATCCACATCGCTATCTTCCCTGGCTTCACCCCTGGCCACACTGCCAAAAACTGACGCTTTTAACACGCCGTATTGCTCCAAAACTGGTGTAGTTTTTTGCTTAACCTCTTCAACAGTCATAATACTATAATTTTATTAAATAATATTTTTAATTCCAGCGCATTTAGCTGAAATTTCTATAAACATTATAATACATTTCCTGCTTTACTACAAACATTTTGTTGCATATCCACAATTTTTACCTTAAAAATAAGCCAAATCGTTAGTGTCAAAGGTCACCCTTGACACCTAGAGTTTTGGCACATTTTAAAAAAAACCGCCCCATATCCGTCGGACGTCATCCGCCAAATGGCGGAGGCGATTGGCAAATGGAACGGTTTTTAATTTTTAAGTTTACTTTATTCTGAGGATAATTTTAATTTAAACTTTTACGCCGTGGGTTTTGATTTCACTAATTAAGGTTGAGTACTTGTTGTTAAAATCTTTGGGGTGGAATCCGTGAGGCTCTATGGACCAGCCTAAACCTAAAGGAAGTTTACTGTGCAAATAGGACATTGCCTGCCACCAATCCTTAAACCTCGGAGATACCACCGCGACATCAATATCGCTCCACTTGTGCGGAGTTCCTTTGGCGTAAGAGCCAAAGACATACACTCCGGCAATGGGCAATTTGTCGGCTTTTAAAATATTCTTGTATTTCCGGACTTCCGAGATTACTTTTTTAGGTAATTTTCTTTTAGCCATACATAAATCTTTTCGCTAATTTTGAAATATTTTTCTGAAAATTGTTTGGTGGCCTTTTTATAAAAAGCGTGTTTTTCATCGTCATACCGAGCGGCAATGTTAAAGTCGGTTATTTCATCCAAAGAACCAGCTATATCTTTATCTACCGGCAAGCCAGCCACTTCCGCCAGCTTGGTCAGGTTATGCATGAACGGAGCCGCTTTATCTGTCTTTTTTACAATAATAGCCTTGAGCAGTTTTTCTATGGATAAGTGGCAGAAAAACAAAGAGTAGGCGTAATCTTTGCCGCGAAAAAGTTTTTGGGCGACTTTCCAATCCCTCTCGGCAGAATTATAATAATAAGCAATTGTCTTTTCAAAGTCTGTCATAAATAAATACGGCTAAAAATCTCAAGTTAGGCATAGAGGGTCTTAAACAATTTTGACCGGGCTTTTTTAGAAGCCGCTTTCACCTTTTCCCAATTTTTTTCATCAATAGAATAATCAGGTTCCCTTACAACGGAGATTTTTAACATTTGGATTTGAACCTCTAAATTTTTTATTCTTTCGCTAACGGCTATTTTATCCATAGGACTATTCCTTTCTCTTATATCCATAATAGACGATGACTTTCAATAAGTCAATAACAAAAAACCAATTTTCTATTGTATTAAGGGGATAATGGTAAATTCGTGAGGCTGAAAATGGTATCTCAGACCAATTTTTATTAGCATTGCCTAGCAATATGTTAAATCTGTCTGCTGACGACCGTATTAATTTATAATACGATATAAAAAATAAGCATTTTATATTTCAACTAAGCGTGGTTTAAAATTTTTGAGGTTGATGTTTGTGTAGGGGGTCTGCTTAGGCCGCTGTTTTGGAACCAATTTAATCGGGCGGCTTCCCCCTTCGCCAAGGCTACGGAGGACAGGAAAGCTCGCCCCTACAGGACAAAGGCAATATCGGGGTTCTGGTTTACAGCTGCGCTACGCGCTGATATTGGTTAAATTGCGTATGACCTCTTGCTACAAATGTAGCAAGTTTCAAAAAAAATGCTTTTTTTACTTTTTTTATTTTAATTCAAATACAAATAATTTACTATATTTCGTAAAAAGTAATTTTAGCTTCCTTGCAACAATTGTTGCAAGGAAGCTAAAATTCAAATTCTTTCAATTATTCGCCCCATCGCCAACTTTTTTAAATCTTCAAGCTAAATACCAAAAACAAAAAAACCGCCCCACACCCGCTGTCTGTCATCCGCTAAATAACTAAGATGACTGGCAAATGGAACGGTTTTTTAAACTTTCAGTGCTTTAGTTTGTTAAAGCGCTTGAAAATTTTTAAGAGCCTGTTTGAAAACCTCAATATGTTGTAAAATAAGGGTATAAGCAAAAATTAAGAATTTGGGGGCAGGCAATGGGGACATGACCCATTGTTTTATGTTTGGTTTTCATGATTTGACTTTTGGTTTAATGGGTCATGTCC
>JBBRWU010000100.1:0-3752 GCA_038249015.1 Candidatus Doudnaibacteriota bacterium
ATTATAGCTTAACAAGTGGCTTTTAACTTATTTTGGGCTCCTGAGTCTCAAAAATTGAAAATGCGGACTTTGAGCAGTAAATACAGGCAATTTAAATACTTTTTAAAATTTTAACGGGACAGTAATGCAGAAAACTACAGAATCTAATATTTAAATTCTTCATTTAAAACCCTTTTAGGAACAATGTAATTTGTATGAAAATTTATTAAAATCCCGAGTTTAAAATTAGTCTGGTGTAAATATCTTTTAATTTGGTTAAAATGTTCTTTAATAAGAAAAGGTACTGTTTTTAATTCTAAAATAATTTTATCCTCAATTATAAAATCCGCTACATTACCCGAATCTCCAATCACCAATTCTCTGTGAAAATTGATTTTGATAGAATTAAACTTTTTTTCAATTAAATCGCCGTATTGTTTTTCTCTGGCATAACGACCAAGTTCTTTATAAACTTCGATTAAAACTCCATTAATCTTATAAGTTAAATCGCCATGAAAAAACTCAATCTGATTGTTCTTTTTAAATTCTGTAGTTTTCTGTAGCACCCCCATTGTAGTTTCCGTAGATTAGTCTTTACTCACCCTGACTATTTCGTCTATTGTGGTTATGCCTTTTAGCGCTTTAATAAAACCGTCTTGCCACATTAAAATCATACCTTCTTTTTCCGCCGTGTCCTGAATTTCTTGCGCGCTCTTCTGTTCCATAATCATTTGAGCCACTCCTTGGGTAACTTCCAAAATTTCGTGAATCCCCAAACGTCCTTTATAACCGCTATGTCCGCACTTGTCACAACCCTGCCCTTTGTAAAATTTTAATTCTTTTATGCTTTTAGCTTTGGCCGGGGCCAGCCCTTTTTTGATAAGCATGCTTAGCAATTTATCCATATGAAATTGCTTGGCCAAGCCTTCTATTAAAACTTCATCAAGTTTAATGGCCACTTGGCAATCTTTGCAAATAACCCTCACCAAGCGCTGAGCCAATACCGCGTTAATGGTGGAAGCGATTAAAAACGGTTCCACTCCAATGTCCAACAAACGGGGCAAGGCCGCGGCTGAAGAGTTGGTATGCAGCGTGCTAAATACAATATGTCCGGTCATGGCGGCATGCACCGCTTCTTCCGCGGTTTCCCGGTCGCGAATTTCACCAATCATAATTATATTCGGATCTTGCCGCAATAATGCGCGCAAGCCAATGTCAAAAGTCAACCCGATTTTCGGATTAACCTGCATTTGGTTGGCACCGACAATCCGGTATTCCACCGGGTCTTCAATAGTAGAAATATTTACCGACTTGGTGTTAAGCATAGACAAAACCGTATACAAAGTTGTGGATTTTCCGCTACCGGTCGGCCCCGTAACCAAAAGCATTCCGTGCGGTTTTTTTATATTGCGGTGGATTACTTCAAATGATTCTTTTTCAAAACCCAATTCATCCAAAGTCATTGCCTTACTGGACTCATCGAGCAAACGAATGACCACTTTTTCTCCGTCAAAAATCGGAATGGTGGAAACACGTAAAGAAAACTTATAAACGTCTTTTTCAATTTTGAACCGACCGTCTTGCGGCAGACGGTGCTCGTCAATTTTTAAATTAGATAAAACTTTAATACGGGCCACAATTGCCGCCTGAATAACCTTTGGCAAAGTCATTACATCGTGCAACACACCGTCAATCCGGTAACGAACCACCACGGAATTTTCCTGCGGTTCAATGTGAATATCCGAAGCTTTTTCAAATACCGCGTACTCCAACAAAGTATCCACCACGCGAATAACCGGCACTTCCTCAGCCATCTTTTTTAAAGCATCGTCAGCGCTACTCTCCCCTTCCGGCGCCGAAGACAAAGGCTTTTCACTGGGAGTAAATAAATGTTTAATTTCTTTTTCTAAAGAAACATGATACTTAGACAGGCCAAAATCCAAACCGGTTTTACCGATAAGAAAAGTTTTTATTTTAAGCCCGGTTTTTTTTTGAATAAATTCTTTGGTCTGAATATCTTCCGGGTCTGTCATCGCCAACGAAAGTTCGTCTTTGGTTTTGGCAAAACTAATAACCTGATGCCGGTGGGCAATAGGTTCGGGAACCAAATTTAACACATCCTGAAGTATTGGCTGGACGCTTAAGTCTATAACCGAAGCGCCTAAAAGCTCAGATTTAAGCTCTAACAACCTGCTTTCGCTTAAAACTTTTTTCTGTATTAAAAAATCTTCCCAAGGACTCGGATTTTTTTGCTGTAAGCGTTCTTTTTCTAAAGTTTCCAGCTTATCCTCAGTCAAAATTTTATTTTGTTTTAAGACCTGATTAAATTGCTGTTTGTCCATTTTTATTTTCTCATTTACTTAACATTTTGTTTCAAAACCATACTTTTTTACCTAAATATTATACCACAAATAATCTAAAACACAAAAACCCCGGGTAAACAGAGTTTTTGTTTTAATTAGATAATTATCTCTACCTAATACCCCCAACTAAGGTCGCCTTTGTCAGTAATAACTTTTAACAAAATCAACCCCGGAAGTTTCTTTTTAATCTTGCCGGTCTTGTCACGGCCTTCTATTTTGGTGTAACCTTTTTCGTATTCAGCCTGAATGTTAAAGTCTTTCTTAGATTGAACTTCCTGGTCAAGACTCTTTAAGATGCCATTCTTGCCGTATGCCCATTCAAACTGAAGTTTGTTTTTGTTTATGAGGGCAGGGAGGTTGTTGTAAGACAAAGATTTAATGTCTGTTTTGAGACTGTTTTTTTGATTCTTGGTGTTTAGGATTAGCTGGGTGGTGTTACCGGCAGAATCGGTGGCCGTAATTGTAAACAGACTGCTTTTGTCTTTATCCTTGCCTTTCTCTTTATCATCATCCTTTTCTTTGTTATTGGGTTTGTTTGGATTTATAGTAGTTGTTGTTGTTGTAGCAAGAATTGTGGCAGTTGTATCGCTGGCAGTAAAGCTTAAAACTTTAAGGCCGGGGTCAAACAGGAAGCTTAATTCAGGCGATGTTTTGTCTATGATAAAGCTTAGGGACTGTTCGGGTGCGTTGTTGCCGGCTTTGTCCGTGGAATAAAAGGTGATGGTATGAGGGCCTTCGGTTGTAAGGCTAAGGGGGTTGATGTAAGGTTGATAAGCGCCATTGTCTACTTGGTAACTGGTCTTTAATACTCCCGAGGTTTCACTTTCCTTCCCTTCAATAACCGGATCTATGGCAGACAAAGTTACAGTGGCATTACTCCTGTAAAACCCCGCCTCCCCCATTATTCCGGTAATGGTGGAGGTAGAGATTGGAGAGATTAAATCTTCTGATTGGTCGGAGTTAAGGATGGAAGAAGGATGGATGGTTTGGTCTATGGTACCATCGCCGTTGGTGTCTAAAGATAAAGTAGTTTCACTACCCAAATTAACCAAGCCTGTCATTGAAGTAGTCACCGGTAAATTACTAAATACTTGGGTTCTGATAATACTATCTCCCGCTATTGCTTGGTCCTCCAGTGTGAATGTGCCGTTACCGGTTCCTTTAAGCTGCATATTGTAGACCTGTCCTTCATCGGTGGGCAAAAATAAATACTTATGCTCACCCCAAATTTGAAAATCAGCGCCGGGAATATCGTTTTGAATGGAGCCGTCAGCGGCCAGACCTGAATAATTGCCGTCTTGATCAGTGGCCGAAACAGCCACCGGGCTTTTTATTTTTATTGATTCACCTTTAATTTCGCAAAGCTTAGAATTTTGTAAAACGGCATCATGGGTTAAAATCTTGCCTTTG
>JBBRWU010000101.1:0-3728 GCA_038249015.1 Candidatus Doudnaibacteriota bacterium
ACACCGCCTCCGCGGGACATAATTTCCGCCATTTGTCCCAAGGTTTCAAAAATTCCGTGCCGGCTATCTTTCGGGCTCGGTACCACATAGCAATTATAAAATGTTAAATTTTGTCCCGTTCCTGCGCCGGTAAAAATTCTACCCGCCGGTACGTACTTCCAGTCGTCCATTAATTTTCTAAACTTACCTTCCCATTCGGTTTTCTTTTCTGCAGTTTTTTCCACGCTGGCAATATGCTTGGCAATCCGGTCAAACATATCTTCCGGCACAAGTTCCAAAGGTTTGTCCACGTGCTCAATGGTGCGGTACTCAATTTCCCCACCACGCATCCGCACGCTAACTTCCCGAGTTTCTTTATTAATATTTTCTATAATGCCAATTTCGCGTTGGCCGGTTTTTGGGTTTACCAAAACCACCACGGTATCACCTTCCGCCAAGGTTTCGCGCTTTACGTCTTTAACCGCGTAGCGATCTAAAAATATTTTCTCCCCGAGCTCGGAAAGCCCATTCACTGTTCTGGTTTGCAAGTTTACTTTGGATTGCATAAAAGTAATTTTCTAAATTATTCTAATTGACCTAATTGCTCTAATTATTCTAAATAATGCCCAATACCCAATTTCTAACTTTTTATCTTATGGCATTTGAAATTATTTAGGTTAGTTAGACATTAGAATAATTAGGTTAATTTTTATTTAATATGGCTTAAAAAATATTTAAACTTATTATGATCGACTGTCTTCGCTAACTCACAGCTTTTTTAGCTCTTCTTTAAACTCATCCACGTCTTCAAACTGTCTATAGACTGCTGCAAACCTCACGTAAGCAACTTTATCCGCCTTTTTTAAAGTCTTCATCACAATTTCTCCAATTTCCGAACTTTTAATTTCTCCGTCCTTGGCTTTACGCTGAATGTCTATTTCAATAGAGGAGAGTAACTTGCGACGTTTGTCGTCGGTACAAGGGCGTTTGTCCAAAGGAAGCCTTAAAGCTCGTTCCAGTTTTTCTTTTGAGAAGGTTTGCTTACTGCCGTCTTTTTTAATTACCGACAGTCCTAAAATTTCTATTTCCTCGTAAGTACTAAAACGGAATTCGCATTTTTCACATTCCCGTCGTCTACGAATGGCGTCACCTTCTTCCACCGGACGGCTATCTACCACTTTAGTATCTTCGAACTGACAATTGGGACAACGCATACTTTTTAAATTGAATGATAATTGCTAATTAACTGTTGTTTTTTCTGTTTTTGAGGGCATTTAATACGACTTGTTCGGCAAGCCCTTACATTAAACCTATACAAAGCCTTGGTTTTCTTAACTTTTTTAAAAACTTTTAGGCTTTTTGTCTTTTGATCTTTATTTCCCTGTTCCGAATTTTCTACTAGATATAGTATCTCTAGTAATAATTGTAATACTACATATAGTTTTTTACAAGTCCCCGAATTTATTAACAATTTAATATAAAAAAATTATGCGACCTATAGATATCCACAAAAAGAATAATTTCTTTAAGAAAATTTTATATTTCCCTGTCAGGTTGGGGTTTGGTTACTTCACAAATAAAAAAACCGCAAGCACCCCCATTTGCTTTGCGGTTACCACCCCCATGAAAGGTCGTGGATTTGGTTTTTAAGTTCTTCAAACTTCTGCCAAAGCGATCTTGGCAAACTACAAGGAATGGCGAATCCTACATACCCGCTGGCTACTTCCCAGGCCTTCTGGTGATCCAGATGGTTCGCTAAGACATACTCCAAATGGTGGAGAGCCCCGCGGAAAGCCCGTTTGAAGTCTCGGGTGTTGCACACCATTGTCCTGTCCAAGTTGAGGCCCAGCATCCGGCACAAACGACCGTTTTCCACCAGTCTAACTTTGTGGATCCGAAACCTCTTGCCTGCTTCGCTCAAAAGAATCATCCTGACCCGGTCAGGAAATTCTTCTTTTGAAGAAGAAAAAAACAGGTTGTCGGCATACCGAGTGTATACCAGGCCAAGCCGGTTAGCCCAAAGCACCATCTTGTCGTCAAACGAAGACAGACAAAGGTCAAACAGCCTGGGACTCGTAGCAGCGCCCTGAGGCAGGAACCCGCCATCAGACTTATACGGATGCTCAGTACGTTGAATTTCCCCTACCGTGCACAGATCTGCAACAAACCTGGCAGAGTAAAAAGACAAGTGAGGATCCTCTTGTCCATAGAGCGCCTTCCAAACCTGCTGATGAGAAATTTGCGAAAAGGCGTGGCGCAAATCAAAGGCAAGCATGGATCTATAACCAACGTGCGACTCCGCCGCCTGTTTGCAACTACCCCCGGAAAACCCAAAACAGAAAGGATGCCGAGGGAACTGCCTTAAGAGAACTTTAGCGATTGCTGTTTGAACAACCCTGAGTTCACCTTTAGGCTGCCAGATCGGCCGGCTTTCAATTTCCCACCGGTCATAATACAAACTATGCCTACCTTCTTGTATATTTCCAATCAGGCTATACAAGTTGAAGTTTTCTGTATCGAGCTTGAGTCTGCCGTGTAGCCACGACAGAGTCGGGAATTCCCGTTCCTCAATCATGGCTTAAGGCCTCCTTAAAATTTCCCTTTGCCACTAATCATATCGAAGACGAAATCTGGAAGAGCCAGATATTTAAGCACTGTCAGAATTCTGACAGCCTTAGTCGACCAGCCGTAACAGCTGGACTATTTATAACCAATGGCAAAGGTTCTGACATTATTTCAGAATCACCACAAATTAAAAGACCCCCTACCCATACACAAAACTCCCCCATTCCGACAAAACGGAACGAGGGAATTTTAAAATTTTATTTTTATCTTTCCTAAATTTCTATATCTTCTAAGGTTTTAAAGTTTACCGTCTGGTTAATACACCGAGGGGCTTTAAGCACTAAAAGAGTTTATCGATAAAAGATGCTAAATACTCCGTCGGATGACGGATAATATTTACTATAGGCAACCGTGTCTGAAGCGCCGGCCACTTGACCTTGCTCGGCAAGCGCAACTTTAGTGGTGCCTATACCCTGCAGGCCCGCAACTTTTAAGAGGGCCGGACCGGCCTCTTCGGCAATGTAAGAAACAGTGTCGGAATAATAGGCGTAGTCTTGGGTTGCCGGGTTTATCAAGTTGGTATAAACAAACTCGGAATAAACACTAGCGGTGTTATCTAGCACGGCTACCACATTAGTGGGACCAAAAACATCCGGAAACGGGCTTTCCATTTTTTCAAAGCTGGCGTTACTGACAGTAACGGCAAAAAGAAAAAACATGGAGGCAAACGCTGTTGCCAAAAGCCCAAAGACTTTTCCCGGAGTTTCTTCGGTAATTATTTTCATAAATGTTAAAATCTGTAAGCTTAAATTCAAAATGCTTGACGGGTTTACCCTCCTGGCATCCCGATAATATCGGGACGAGAAGTGATTGCGCACACACTCCTTAACTAAAACCGCCAAAACAAAATTTATGCTTTACGTAGATCCTCTATTTAATTGTGTTTTTGTTTTGTTTACCCCGTTAGAAACTTTTTTAGTGTTTCTTATGGGGAAACGCTCTTTTTGCCCCGTATAAAACCACAAATTTTATGTGATTCTTTTTTATTTAGGGCTGAAGTATTTTTTGTTTCAATGAGAAACTCACTTTGTTTATTACGGGGTGAATTTCAATTATGTTTGATTTCTTTCGCTATTTTACGAAATCGACCTTGAGAAATCTTTAACTTATATATTATAGCACAT
>JBBRWU010000102.1:0-3707 GCA_038249015.1 Candidatus Doudnaibacteriota bacterium
GGGTTATTGCGGTGCCAAAAATATCGTGCAACTACAAAGTAAATCCCGCTTTGTTTCTATTACCCCGGCCGGTTTAAAAGAAAGCCATGTACATGACGTCAGTATTGCCAAAGAAGCGCCGAACTATCATCAGGAATAGCTGTTAGCTGTTAGCTGTTAGCTTATAGCTTTTAGGAAAAAACGGCATAAATTGACACATAATTTTTATAGGTTTAAAATAAAATTATGCAGAAAATAAAGAAAAAATTAAATAAGGTTTTGACGTCCGATGATTTACAAGCCATTGGTGATGTTGTATATAATATCGTGGATAAGCAAGTCGCGACTTTGGCGACTAAAAAAGATTTACAGGATCTGGAAAGCCGGATGGCCACAAAGGATGATTTAGGGGATTTAGAGAGCCGCTTAAATACAAGAATGGATGAAGGTTTTGAATCAGTTATGGACGGAATTGACAGCGTTGCAGACACATTGGCCGAAAAAGAACGGGTTGAAAATTTAGAAAAATGGGTATACTCGGCCGGAAAAAACGGTATTAAACCCAAAGCATTATAAAAAAAGCAAACAAAAACCTAAAAAGATTATTTAAGAGTTATCGGGAATTTGTGGGCGAAAAGAAATGGGCAGAGAGAACGGAGACCAGCCGAAAGATAGAAAAGATGGTTCAATGGGCAAGAAAAGTCGGCTCAAAAATCGGTACACCGTTTGAAATTTAAAAAATGCCGTCACAATAAATCGTGACGGCATTTTTTATTGTCCTGTAGGGGCGAACTTTCCTGTCCTCCGTATCCGCCTAGGCGGAGAAGGGGGAAGTCGCCCGATTAAATTGATTTTAAAAACAGTCGACCCTACATAAGCATCAATTTCAAAATTTTTTAACTACGGTAAAATTACGTATGAACCACAAAATCCTCTGCCCTGAGCAGAGGATTTTATTTTATCTATCAACCAATTTAGTTATCAGTCCCCGGTATTTTAAGCGGAATGTCTAGGTCTCTAAATAAAGTTACTTTAACGCCAGTGGGTTTTTTTTCGTATGTAATACTAGTTACAAATGCTTCGCTAGTTTGAATACCTCTTCCGGAGGTGTATTTCAGATCTGCACCGGTTCTCATTCCCTCAGTATTTTCTTCCCAAAATTTCGGCGAGTTAACTCCTTGGTCTTGAATGGAAATGGTTACGTGTCTTGCGGTTAAAGAAATAGTTACGGTAACATATTTATTTGCGTTTTCGGGAAGCGCGGTAGCCACGGCTATTTCTGTAGCAAAATCAGACGCCGGTAGTTTAGAGGCTTTATCTTGTTTGGGTTTTTTTAGTCCCAGATTGCCGTGAATAATGGCGTTGTTAAGTATTTCATGAAAAGCATAGCTTACTTTAAAAGCTTCCATTCCATCCCAACCTTTTTCAAGTAATAAGTTTTCGACTCGTTGTTGATATCCCGGAGTGCCCTCAATTGAATTAGGAATTGAACCCCAAGTAAAAATATCGGGAATTTCTTTTTGTAGATCCGGGTTTGTAGGAAAGTCTGACATAACTTAAAGTGATAATTATCTATTTTTCCTAATACCTAACATGCTAATACCTAAAAGCTAATTTATCCCCATTCAATTGTTACCATCCTTCGCTAAAGCTACGGAGGGCAAGCCGGAGGTTTGTTAAGCTACCCCCATTCTATGATAACAGGAGGTTTATCGGATATTCTGTAAACTACTCCACCGACTTCGCGGATTTCGTTGGTGATTCTTTGGGACACGTGCTTTAAAAAGTCGTACGGCAATTCCGCGGCGCGGGCAGTAAAACCGTTTACTGACCATACGGCCCAAAGCGCAATTACATGACCTTCGGATGCATCATCGCCTTTGGTGGCTGTGGTGTTTGAGGCGGTAACCACGGCGCCGGCTTGCCAAATGCTATCATACAGCGATGAATTACCACCCCGTTCGCCTTCGGCGTCCACCCCTCCTAAATAAGGAGGGGAGAAAGTGGGTGTATTCCATTTGCGCATTTCCTCAATGTAGATGCCGTCTACTTTTCTGGCAGTATTCAGTTTTTCCGCCGTAACCTCGCCTTCTATTCTCACAATCAAACCCGGACCCGGGAATGGTTGGCGAAAGAGGAGTTCTTTGGGCACGCCAAGAGCCTGCCCAATATTTCTGCCGGTGTCTTTCACACAATCCGCCAAAGGCTCAAGCTCCGGTAAAGAAAATTCCAAGTTTACATTATGATGGATTTTAATTTGAGCTTTTCTCGCGCCACTGTCGTAACCTCCGCCGCTTTCGGAAATGTCCGTATATAACGTTCCCTGGGCAATAAAATCCGCATTAAAGTTTTTAGCTTCCGTTTCCAAAATTTCTTTGTAAATGCCACGCATTGCCAAGCGTTTGTCGTGCATCTTGGTTTTGCCTTTAAGAGCCTCTAAAAATTTATCGGTGGCATCCACGATTTTTACTTCCAGCCAGGGCTGTCCACCGAAATATTTTATTACATGGGCTTCGTCCTCCGGTCGGTCAATGCCTTTTATATAAACGCCAAGGATAGAGCGAAATACCTTTTTATTCTCCCCCTTTGGGGGAGATGTCACGTCAGACGTGACAGAGAGGGTGCTTACAGCTTCCTTAAGTAAATAAGCCACAATGGAAGAATCGGTCCCGCCGGAAAGCGCTATTAAAACTTTTTTCCCGGCCATTTGTTGTTTTAACTCGGTAATTTTTTTTGTTGCCATTTCCGAAGCCGGAAATCTGTTGTGAGCCCCGCAAATTTTAAAACAAAAGTTTTCGTAAATTTTTTCGCCGAATTCGGTTTCCGTAACTTCCGGGTGAAATTGTACACCCCATAAGTGTTTAAAGTTGCCGGCTGCGGCGGGCGCGTGGTTCGTAGTGCCGAAAATTTTTAATTTATCATTCACGTGGATTTTGTCCCCGTGGCTTTCTAAAACTTTAAATTCCATTGGCAAGCCTTCAAGCAAATCACAATCCCCGTTGCGTTTAAATAGATGAGTGCCAAATTCTCTCTTGTCCGATGAGGTTACGGGTACGCCGACGTAATGTGCCCAGGTTTGGTAACCTAAACATATACCCAGTGTCGGTATCTGTGTATCAAAAATCTCCCGGTCAAAAGGTGGCGGTTCGGCATGAGCCGAGGCCGGGCCGCCGGAGAGAATTATGCCGATGGGGTTTAGTTTTTTAACATCATCCGCTGTAACAGAGGCAGGGTCGGCGACTAAGCAGTAAACACCTAAGGCGTCTAACTTTTGTTTAATTAAATGATCAAATTGACTGCCCATGGAAAAAAGTAAAAATAGTTCATCAGTTTTTCTGATTTTCTTTTCTTCGACAATTTCAGCTAAAGCTTCTGCCGTAGCTTTTTTAAAAGTTTGGAGCATAAATAAATTGACAAAAATGACAAGGATTAAAAGAATGACAACAATAGACTGCCCGCCATCAGCTACGCCATCAGGCGCTGGCAGGCGGGAAGATTAAGTCAATTATACCAAAAAAATGGACAAAAACCAATTTCGGAAAAACCGAGAAGGCATAATATTATTATATCGTAATACCGCACATTGTATATATAGTGGTGGTATTCTAAAATTAACTCTTTGTTTTCCATCCCGAATGCATCTGAGGGATCTCTTTGTGCTTGTTTACACAATGATTAACAGATTTCTCTCTCGGATGACACTGCCTCGAAATGGTTGTATTTAGAAC
>JBBRWU010000103.1:0-3698 GCA_038249015.1 Candidatus Doudnaibacteriota bacterium
ACAATTAAAAAACAGGCCGAGTGGCCTGAGGTTCTGAAAAAATTGGGAATCGACGAAATTAAATATTTTGATTTTGAGGAAAAAACCGACTAAAAAGCACTAAAAACTAAACACCCAAGCACTAGAAATTAAACGGTTACCCGTCACGGTGTGATGTGGCTTCTCTCCTCTGCTTTCAAGAAGCCCAAACAACTCAGTAATCAGTGCCTTATCCTTCACGGACTCGATGTTCCTCCGGTGTGTGCCGGTTAATGTCCGTGCTGGGGCACGATCCAACTCGCATCTTATGCTCTTCAAAGAAGTTACCTCCTGCAAAGTTACTCGGCCGTCCTGAATAGAAAATTTGGATGCCGAATTTAATATAAATACTATTCCTACTTTACCATTTTGTCAAAACTCCCCTTGGCTAACATCAACTATACTGATATACTACGCATGAAGATTCTGTAGTTTTCCCCGCCTGCCTTGCCTGCTTGGGAAATCAGTAATAATTTTATTAGTTAAGTTTTTATCAAATATAAGCAAAAAGCATGGCGGGCAGGTGTAGTGCAATCATTAATTTCTGTAGCTATATGTCCTTCCAAATCGGCATTGTCGGCCTACCCAATGTGGGCAAAAGCACGCTTTTTAATGCCATCACCAAAAGCAAAGTTGAAGCGGCTAACTACCCTTTCGCCACCATTGACCCAAATGTGGGCGTGGTTGCCGTACCGGATGAGCGACTCGCTAAACTTTCCGAATTAGAGAAGAGCGAAAAAATTGTACCTACTTCCATAGAATTTGTAGATATTGCCGGGCTGGTTAAAGGCGCTTCCACCGGTGAAGGTTTGGGCAATAAATTTCTTTCCCACATTCGCGAAGTGGATGCAATTTTAGAAGTGGTGCGCGTCTTTGAAAATAAAGACATTATCCACGTAAACGGCTCGGTAGACCCGAACCGCGATATGGAAACTATTGCCATTGAGTTACAGTTGGCAGACTTACAAAACGTTAACAACCGGCTTACTACCATTAGCAAACAAGCCAAGTCCGGTGAACGCGACGCGGTTGTAAAAAAACAGGTTTTAGAAAAATATAAACTTGCTTTGGAAAAAGGTGAAATGGTCAGTACTGTACATTTAACCGATGAAGAAAAAGAACATAGTAAAGAAATCTTGTTACTGACCAACAAGCCAATAATGTATATTGCGAATCAAAAATTTGATCTTGATAAAAAAGACTTTGCTCCGCTCCCCTCCGACTTCCGACTTCCGACTTCCGACTTTCTGAGTATCGATGCTCAACTGGAAAGCGAACTGGCCGAACTTTCCGACGAAGAACGCGCCGAATATTTAAAAGAACTCGGGTTGCCCGAATCCGGTTTGGATAAAATTATAAAAACCGCTTACAAAACTTTAGGACTAATTACTTTTATTACTGCCGGACCAAAAGAAAGTAAAGCATGGACTTGCACTGCCGGAAGCAAAGCCCCGCAAGCGGCCGGAAAAATCCATACCGATTTTGAAAAAGGTTTTATAAGAGCCGAGGTGATTCAGTGGAATAAGCTCCTGGAAGCCAAAGGCTACGTGGGCGCCAAAGAAAAAGGCTGGCTACGTGTTGAAGGCAAGGAATATGTTATCGCAGACGGTGATGTAGTCCATTTTCGCTTTAACGTTTAATTTGGTAAAATATAAGCAACTCTGCCAATGCGGTCTGAATCAAGGTTTAGGCTCGCAGGGTTTCCAATCTTTGGAGCGCCGGGGTATTGCATCTTACGGGATGCGGTAGCGTGCGAATATCGATTGCGGTGATACTTCTTGTCTGTTTTCAGCGGAGATGTTTGCCTAAAAAACAAGCTACTCTCAAGTTAAATACAGGAAAGGAAAGGGTATAAGCCCCTAAAAAGGCAGTAAGCTTTATACTTTCCGGTGCTACGGACGGAAACAGGCAATTTCTCGACTCCAACGGGTATCGCGTCTGCGTCAAGCTCAACCCGAACGGGCTCAACGTCAACAACGATCATCCGTCCTACGGCGACAACGACAACTTATACGTTTGCGTCGCCCGGAAGTCTCATCGTTTTTTTAATCAGACCTACCTTTTAAAGGGTAGGTCTGATTGCTGTATAACTTGCACTGATTTTTTCCAACCGCCCAACATCCTACCTATTTCATCCACCGAATCCTGAAAGAAAATGTATTGCTTATTGTCCATCGCCTTAATGTCTTTGGCCAGGCGCATATAGATACGCAGAATATTTAGTTTTCCGCTGGCCTTGTCCAAATAAAATAATTTTTCTGCTTTTGGAAGGCCGGTGGCAGTCAGTAAATTCTCCAAAATTTCCGTTAAAACTGTTTCGCTTTTCTGACCCAACGAATACCTGTCCTGTTTGGGGAAAGTTTTTAGACAAATATAAAATTCCTTATACAAATCATACGACTTTTTGAAAATTGGCACATCAAATTCGTTCATATGAAAATCTATAAAGATATTTTTAGTAAAATAACCGATGCTGAGAACCTGTTTGATTCATGGCAGACGTTTCGCAAGGGGAAGACCAAACGCAGCGATGTAATGGCTTTTGAGTTTTCATTGGAAAGAAACATTTTTGATTTGCGTAATGATTTGCGGTCTAAGCGCTACAGGCATGCTCCCTATTCTTCTTTCTTCATCCAAGATCCCAAACAGCGGAATATCCATAAAACCAGAGTTCGCGACCGGCTGGTACATCATGCCGTGTTTAGAATCCTCAACCCTATTTTTGAAACGACTTTCATTCCCGAATCCTTTTCCTGCCGCAAGGGCAAAGGCACCCATAAAGGCGTGGAAGCGCTTAAAAATATACTGCTGAAAGCCAGCAAAAATAATACCAAGCCGTGCTTTGTGCTTAAGTGCGATATTAGACAATTTTTTCATTCGGTTGACCATAAAATTTTGATTTCTATTATTGGGGGAAGGATTAAAGATGCCGATGTTATGTGGCTTATCCGCGAAGTGGTGGAAAGTTTCCCAAATGGCTTACCTATAGGCAATCTGACCAGCCAGCTGTTTGCCAATGTTTATTTGAATGAGTTGGACAGGTTTGTTAAGCACAAACTTAAAGTCCCTTTTTATGTCCGCTATACCGATGATTTTGTTCTGGTTTCAGATTCGTCTGAAAAACTTTTGTCCTGGCTGGAATGGATAAAGTTATTTTTGCGAGAGCGCCTTAAGCTTGATTTGCACCCTCACAAAGTGTCTTTACGCAAATACCATCAGGGAGTTGATTTTCTTGGCTATGTTCAGTTTCCCAAATTCAGAATTTTGAGGAACAAAACTAAACAAAGAATTATAAAAAAAGCGGCTAAGGGAATTAATGAGCAATCGTTACAATCTTATTTAGGTGTGTTTTCGCATTGTAACGCTTACAATCTTGGCGAAAACCTAAAGAACGAATTTTGGTTGCAAAGCGAGGTTCCAAAAAAATAAAAAATTCGGGAAGGCTTCACATCAAATGTGAAGCCTTCCTTCAAGGGTTCAAGGCTCAAAATGCAAGAGCCTCCAGCCCTCAGCCCCGATTGCGGCTCTTCCGGGCGACGCAAACGTACAAGCCGTCGTAGACGCCGCAGGACGGACGAACGTAGCCGACGACGAGCCCGCCCGGGCCGAGCCTGACGGCGACACGACCCCCGCAAGAGACGAGAATACACCCCCAATGCCATTGGTTGTCGAACAACCGC
>JBBRWU010000104.1:0-3691 GCA_038249015.1 Candidatus Doudnaibacteriota bacterium
ACTTCTTGGCTTCCTGAAAATTTTTTTGCCGCTTCCTTATTCATTATTTTCCTTTCGTTCAGGGTACAGTCCCCTATGAAATAATAATTATCCTGACAAGGATATTATACTCTGAACTAAAGGTTTAGGCGTGAGGGGGGGTACGGTTTCATACCAAAGTTAGCCGGTAGTTGTATAAATGTATCTAAAGAGGTAAAATAACTTATGAAAAAATTCTTACTTTATTTTGTCTTTGTGCTAAACCTTGCTGTCATCTTTTATCTCTGGTTCAATGGCAGTTCAAACTATTTAAGTGCAACCGGAATTAATGGTGGCCGATTTATCGCGTTCGGGCGCCTAGCGGGTTTGTTGGCGGAATTTTTTATTCTGCTCCAACTTATTTTAATTGGCCGGATTACTTTTATAGAGCAACTATTTGGTCATGACCATTTAAACCAAATCCACCGCTGGGTGGGTTACGGGCTGGTTATTTTTTTATTAAGCCATCCCCTCCTGCTGACTTTAGGTTACAGCCAGCTTTCCGAAGTATCCTTCACTTCTCAATTTTTAAATTTTATAAAAAATTGGGAAGATGTTTTCAAGGCTTTACTGGCTGTAGTATTATTTTTTGGCGTAATAATTTCCTCCATAGTAATTGTCAAAAAACGTCTGCATTATGAGACTTGGCATTTTACCCACTTGTTAATGTATGGGGCTATTGCCTTAGCTTTTGGTCATCAAACCAACACAGGCGATTTAACCAATGGCAAGGCACTTTACTACTGGACTATTTTAAATTTTAGTGTCTTTGGTTTAATTTTACTTTACCGCTGGCTCGCACCATTTTATCGTTTTTACCTGCATCGCTTTTATATTGAGAAAATCGTCAAAGAAAGCCCGGGTATTTTTTCCATTTATCTTAAGGGTAAAAATTTATCCGCATATAAATTTTTCTCGGGACAATTTGCCAACCTGACCTTTATGCAATCGGGTATGTGGTTTACCCACCCATTTTCTTTTTCTGCATCTCCAAACGAAAATTTTTTAAGATTTTCCATAAAAACAGCAGGTAATTTTACCGATAAAATCAATGGTTTAAAAATTAATACCAAAGTTATTATAGATGGCCCACTGGGAATATTTACTCTTAACAAAGCTACTAAAAATAAATTTTTACTACTTGCCGGCGGTATTGGCATTACCCCCATCCGTGCATTGGCAGAAACCTTAGTTAAAACCAACAAAGATATGGTTTTGCTATATGGCAACAGAACTGCTAGCGATATTATTTTCCAAAATGAATTCCAAGTATTACAAATAAACCCCCACCTAACTCTGTCCCAAGAAATTAACGGTAATTATGAGAAAGGGTACATAGATAAAGATAAAATTTTGCGTTTAGTCCCAGACTTTTTAGAACGGGAAATCTATTTATGCGGACCAAATAGAATGATGCAAAGTGTATTAAAAGATTTAGCGCAGTTAAATATACCAAAAAACCAAATCCATTACGAAAAATTCAACTACTAATCAAATTTTCCGTCCATAAATTTGACGAATTGACCTTAGTATGGTTTTGCTGTATAATCTCATTATATTTAAATAAATTGATTGATTGATTGATTGGTTGACACAGCGACCAATTTTAGAGAGCTCTTATGCAAATCTGTGTAGGAGTTTTATTTTAATTAGATATTAGTGATTAGAATTTCCCCACGAGGGGGGTAATATGGCGACTATGGTATAATGGTTATTACATCGCTCTGTGGCAGCGAGAATACGGGTTCAATTCCCGTTAGTCGCCCCAAAAAATTATGGATATTCTACAAATCTTATTAGCACTCGGCTCTTTAGGAATTATCGGCTTTGTTTTGTATTGGTTTGGTGTGATCTTGAAAGCTGGTCCCGAGGTCACCAAAGACCAAATAAATAAAGACCCAAGGTTAAAATAATTTATGCTTTAAAAATGGATTTTTGTATAAAAAAATGCGGGTTGTATTATTTATCCAAAAAGTGTTAAGATACTTTTATATTATTTAATTACTAATAAACAAAAAAAATGTCACACCATAAAAAAGTGCTTCGCGAAACTTTGCTCTCTTGGTTGCCTTTGGCAATTGCCATAATTATTATGTCTGGCTTAATTTATGTGGTCGTCCAACAAAACTACCGAATGACTGCCAATGATCCGCAAATCCAAATCGCTCAAGATATAGCCGTTGCCCTAAATAAAGGGGACGTCCAAGCCGAAGCCATTGTTCCGCCTACACCAACATCGGAGATAGCCACATCACTTTCCACCTTTGTGGCTATTTATAGCGCCACCGGCACGCCAATCGGTTCCTCTGCCGCCATAGACGGCAAACTGCCTACTATAAAAGAAAGTGTATTGGCTATGGCAAAAAAAACCGGCGAAAATCGGGTTACCTGGCAACCTCAAGCCGGGGTAAGAATTGCCGCTGTAATTACCACTTATAAAAATGCCACGGAGTCCGGTTTTATTCTTGTAGGTCGCTCTTTAAAAGAAACAGATATCCGCATTGCTCAACTGGGAATAATGACAGCCATTGCTTCCTTAATTGCCTTGGCATTAAGTTTCCTGGTAATGTGGCAAATGGCTAAAAAAACTACTGCAATGACTCATGAACATCATGAGCATACGGAAGAACATCACCACTCTCACAACGCCTAAAAATTACGAATTTAAATCCCGTCTCGATCCCGATTTGTCGGGACGGGACGGGATTTTTAAACTATTAATAAAAAATTTATGGATATCAACGAAGAAGAGTTAAAACAAAAACTCACTTCCGAACAATACAATATTTTAAGAAAAAAAGGTACGGAGGCACCTTTTTCGAGCCCTCTACTAAATGCGCACGAAGGAATGTTTAATTGTATTGTCTGCGGACAGGAATTATTTTTAGCGGACGCTAAATTTGATTCCGGCACCGGCTGGCCAAGCTTTGACCAAGCAATTGCCGGAGCCATAGAATTTAAAATTGATACTACCCAAGGAATGGATCGTACTGAAGTTATTTGTTCAAAATGTAACTCTCACTTAGGCCACGTATTTAACGACGGACCAAGCCAAATCACCTCGTCGACAGGTTTAAGGCCTTCAACCGGCAAACGTTTTTGTATTAACGGCGCTTGCTTATCGCATCAAAAAAAATAACGCGGACTATTGTTCAGGTAACTTATTCCATTTGGCTAAAAGTTCATCATCCCATCGCTGTTTTTCGGAATCACTCATATACTCCATCTTTTCTAAAACTACACGATGCTCGGGATATATACCCGCAGCCTGATTTAAATGCCACAGTCTATTCGATTTTATTTCATCAAGATTACCCCCTTCTATAATGGTATCACAAATACCGTCAATTTCTTGGCAGGTTATTTTTTTCATATCAAATTACTTAATAATATAGGTTAGGCAACCATTTACCTGATTTAAGCATACTCCAAATCCTGAATTTTTCAACCCTCTGGAGAGTTAACGAGAAAATGACTAACACTGACAGGGATACCGCCATTTATTTCAGACCTTCTCATTTCTTCACAGCCTGAGGAATAATGAGATAGTCTGAAATAGAGAATGCTCCATTGCCACAAACTACAATAATATTTTGTGCTTTTATTTTAAGTGGAGAGACTAGAAATATAAAAATTAATAAAAACCTACATGCCTTAAAGATAGAGAAAAACC
>JBBRWU010000105.1:0-3546 GCA_038249015.1 Candidatus Doudnaibacteriota bacterium
TAAAAAGACCCCGCGGATATTTAGGTTGCTACGGTCTTTTAAAAACATCCCGGCCACCGCACCATTTACCAAAATGCCGATTCCGGCGACCAACATAATTATTCCACCCTTAACCGCTTGGGGGTGAAGAATTTTTTGGTAGGCTTCAAAAAAAATATACCCGGCAATGGCAATTAAAATTAGGCTGTTTATTAGAGCGGTTAAAATAGTAACTTTGCCGTAGCCAAAAGTGTGTTCTTCCGTAGCCGGCCGACGCGCAATTTTTTGGCCAATAAAAGCAATTAAAATACTTAAAGAATCGGTTAAATTATGCGTGGCATCAGAAATCAGCGCCAAACTTCCGGACACCATTCCCACAATAATTTCAAATATTGCAAAGCCGGTATTTACTACCAAGCCAATTTTGAGTTTTTGATCTACGTTCATGTTTTTGCCATTCCTTATTAATACGGCTTAATTATATCATATTTAAAATTTTGGAAGGTTTTTTACTTGTAGAGTGTCATTGCGAGTGCATCCGAAGCAATCTTAAAAAAATAAAAAACCCCGCAAGCTCTAGAACCGCAGGGTTTTAATTTTTATATCCTTATTATACTTGCCCCCTAACTTTTTGCCCTTGACAGCGGTTTGTTTTGGGTATACTATATTAAGTCAATTCAAAGGGGGATTGGTTGTATATTTGCGGAAGGAAAAGTGTCTGTTTCCCTCCCCTTGATGGGGAGGGCTAGGGAGGGGTGTAAAAAACAGCCACCTTCCCTTCCGCAAGTAAAAAGAGCTTACGGTAATGGGAGAAAAGAGATGAAAAGATGTTACATTCTGAACCCGACAAGGGTTTTGGTCCCATCCAGGTATGGGATTTGGCAGATTTGTTGACGCGAATGATTTGTCGCGTCGAGCTAAAGCTTCGGGAAATGAAAGTTCCCAAGTATGACCGGCGGATACGTGAAAGAAAGGATCTTGGCAGTATGCTTGACCTTCAAGCATTACTGATACCGTTAGAGGGGGACATGGCTGAGGCTGATGCGCATGGTTCTCAGTATCTTCGGGAACAGTCGAAGGGACTTGTGCGCGCCGAGTTTGAAAAACGCCGGGGACCGGTGCTCCAGAAGCTGGCGGACATGATGTCGTCTTGGGGTTTGGCTGCGGCCATTGCCCGCGCAGTTGTTGACCACCAGCTCCAGGGTGCTAAGCCAAGGGGTAAGACGACTGATGGCAAGCTTCCCCTGCGTTTTTTCCTCCACGTTCAGCTGTCGGCCAGTACGCTTCCGGGTGAGTATCTCTTCCAAGTGGTCACTGGCCTGGATAATGGAGCCTGTCCAGGAGCCGTATTGGAAAACTACGGCTGGCTGCAAGGCTCCGTGAAGAGCGCGGACGGCATGAGTGGCTCGGTTGATGGAGTGTTTCTCATCGTCAGATCTGACGATGGAGTTCGAGCCATATCACATTTTATCCAGTGGCTTGAAGCCCTCGGTGCTGGGAGGATTAGCAGTCCGTCCATGCACGAAGTCAAACTCGTCAATCCGCTGATTGAGCAGCCGCCGCTGACTGCGGCGTCTGACGCTCTCGAAACCCACTAACCCCATAAGGTTCGCGGAAACCATAAATCTCCGCAAGCGCGACTGCGACTCCTGCCGTAGACTCGCCGGGCAAAACATCATTCGATGCTCTTTGCCCAACCTTCCAAGTTTGCAAAACATTTTGCAGGTTTGGAAGGTTGTTTTATTATAGAGTGTCATTGCGAGTGCATCCGAAGCAATCCTAAAAAAATAAAAAACCCCGCAAGCTCTAGAATTGCGGGGAAGTTTATTTTATATCCTTATTATACATAGCATACCTATTATCCTTGTATCCCTATCCTCCCTGTATCCTTGTACCCCCGCTATTTTTCTCCTGCCTATACGCCCAATACGAATAGCCAAACGTACCAAAAAGCATTACTACGGCGCCACCGATAAATACTGCCAGGCCATAGGTTTGGGGTAAGAATGGTGAAAGCATAATCATCAAACCAAACAAAATAAAAGCATAACCGCCAACCCGATGAGTTTTATTCCAAACATTTTCGGAAGAAAGTGTCCAAGGGGTTTTAATCCCCACAAAAAAGTTGGGTTTAATTTTACCCATATAGTTACCTAGCACAAGCATTAAAATTCCAATTACCGTGGGCACTACGTACTGGATTTTAACGTTGTAGCCTAAATTGTAAGCGCCGGATGCCAAAAGCACAATCAGCAAAACCAACAGAATTAAATTTTTGAATATGCGGTAAACATTCATAAATTCCGGATAGCGGTCTTTGCGCGGGTCAACCTGGGGCAAAAAAGTAAACAATAAATACATTCCCGTTAAAAGCCCGGGCATGGCCCAGGCGTTAGTTGTACCTTTGCCCCAGGAGTCGGGCGCACCGGAAAAATTCCAGTGGGTAACAACCTGTTCTGGGAAATGCAAATAAAAATACCAACCCATAAGCCAGGATAAGGCGACTATGAAAAGTGCGGGAATTTCTTTTTTTAATTCGTATTTCATATATTTTTTGGATGGCCCGTATGCATACTTGTATCCTTATATATTTATACACTTGCATACTTGACCCATCAAGTTTGTTAATTTTTAATCTTCAAAATTTTCTGCCTGCAATTTTTTTGCAGGTTTAATTTTAAGGAATTTAATAATTTTTTTAGTTACATCCTCAAACACGCTTAAGTTTAAAGAGTAAATAATTCTTTGGCCGTCGCGCCGGGAAGACACCAGCCCAGCCCGTTTTAATATGTCCAGATGGTGGGAGAGGGTAGGGAGGGTAATGCTTAGGAAGCTCGCAATTTCCGCCACGGGCATTTCCCGTTTTTTCAGTACCTCCAGAATTTTCTGGCGATTTGAGTCGGACAGCGCGGCAAAGGTTTGTGAAAGTGGCATAAATAGAATATTCCTTTTGGGTTTCCTCCCCAAGATTGGGGAGGGTAAGCAGGGAGAAGTTGGTATTAATATTTACTTAATTCGATACTTCGATGTATATCTAAATATTATACTAAAATAAAAACCCTGTCAAGGGTGGATTTAAGGAAGGTTCGTTTGAAGCGAACCTTCCTTAGTTTGCGATCATTTGAAGACCTTTGTGAAGCGCATTTGCGCTTGGGCGTGGTTGCCGGGCAGTCGCTGAAGCCAAAACTCCAGGTTTCCCATGCCTCCGCACTTAAGCGTGAAGGTTGCCAGGGGCTTGTGTTGCCAGGGCTTGCCGTGAGGTCCGGAGCCGGCGTAGCCAGCGCCAAGTTTGAATTTACCGAAGTCGTATTCTAGCTTGGCTCGTTCGATGGCCTGGTGAAATTTTCCAGCCCGGTTAGCAGGAGTGTACAAGAAGTACACCATATCGCCGTCGATTTTTGGTGAAAGCTTGTAGCTGGCGCGAGTCCATGGCAAGTAGTAGTTGGCCGAGACCGTTTAATTTCTAGTGCCTGACATTGCCATTCTCTGCTATGCTTAAGCCATAAAATCGTGTATTTAGTACTAATTTTAATAATTTTTAACAGAAAGGATAAAAGTAGATGTTAA
>JBBRWU010000106.1:0-3499 GCA_038249015.1 Candidatus Doudnaibacteriota bacterium
ATTTCTTTTTCTTTGGTAGATAAGATATGACTTTTGCGTTCCGGACCAAGCAAGACTTTTTCAATCGATTCTTTAAGTTCATCAACGGAAATTTCTTTTTTATCCCTACGAGCGGTAAGAATAGCAGCTTCATTAATTAAGTTGGCTAAATCTGCTCCGGAAAAACCCGGAGTACGTTCGGCAATTTTACGCAAATCTGCACCCTTAGCCATAGGTTTATTTTTAGAATGCACAATTAAAATTGCTTCCCGGTCTTTAATGTCCGGTAAATCCAACATAACTTGGCGGTCAAACCTCCCGGGCCTTAAAAGAGCCGGGTCAAGCACATCCGGGCGATTAGTGGCAGCCATAACTATTACATTAGTATCGGTTTCAAAACCGTCCATTTCCACTAAAATTTGGTTTAATGTTTGCTCGCGTTCATCGTGCCCGCCACCTAAACCGGCACCGCGCTGACGACCGACGGCATCAATTTAATCAATAAAAATAATACAGGGTGCGTTCTTTTTTGCTTTTTTAAACAAGTCACGCACTCTGGCAGCGCCGACCCCGACAAACATTTCCACAAACTCCGAACCGCTAATATGAAAAAATGGAACGTTAGCTTCTCCGGCCACGGCTCTGGCGAGCATTGTTTTTCCTACACCCGGGGCACCTAAAAGCAAAACTCCTTTAGGAATTTTTGCACCCAGTTGTAAAAATTTTTGAGGAAAACGTAAAAATTCCACAATTTCTTTAAGCTCTTCCTTGGCTTCCTTAGCTCCCGCTACATCGGCAAATTTTACCCGATTTTTTCGCTCATCGTTAAGTTTTACCGAACTCTGACCAAAAGTCATAGCTCGATTATTGGAACCCTGTACTTGACGCATTAAAAAATAAACGAACAAAGAAATAAAAATTAAGGGAATTAAAAACGGTAAAACCGAACCGGCTAAAGTAGATAGCATACTATTACTTTGGTTTTCAATTTTTATCCCTCTAATTTTCTCCGAGGATATTCCGCTATCTTTAAGTAAAGTATAAATGTTATCGTTGCGCCCTAGTTTAGCCATCTCCGTTGTATCACTGTCCTTTAATTTTGCCGTTACCGAAGTTTCGCCCACGGTCAAAGTATCAATTTTTTGTTGGTCAACCAAATTAATTATTTCCGAAACCGAAACTTCTTTAATTTTGCTGTCGGTTGAAAAAGCTGCAAATAAAAAACTTACCAACAAAAAAGCAGATAAAATAAATAAAATATTTTTTACAATTTTTCCCATAAAATTTTCTTTACTTTAATAGTTTATTCAGTATATTAAATTATCAGACTTTTGACAAGAGTGATAATGGTGCGTGTAAAGATTTGCTTTTGCGCCTTTGGTGGAAACCTGCTTGCCCTTGCGAGCGCTAGCTTTAAGCCTCGGGCGGACTAGTGCGTTCTGCGCATATGGTGGGCGAGGAGGGAGTCGAACCCTCACAAGATTTCTCTCGATAGCTCCTAAGGCTATTGCGTCTGCCATTTCGCCACTCGCCCCCCATATGCGCAGGATAAATATGCCACTCAAGCATTATTTATCAGACAATATATTTTAACAGTTTATGAGCTTCTTTGGCAATGCGTATATAAACTATGAAGACAAAAGTAACCTGACTAGAAATTTATCTAATCAATCCGGACAGTTTTGGACGGCCGTCCAAAACTGTCCGGATTGATTTATGGAAATCGAGCGTTTTTTTAAGTGACGACTTGGATAGAATATTAAAAAGCGGCTCTGTTTAAGAGCCGCTTTTTAATTTAAGCTTATTTTACAAATTTATCCGCAACTAAAGTGGAAGAAATTATAGCCACAATGGTGTAAGCCAAAACCACCACCACCAATCCGATAATTGCATTGGTAATGGCTTTTTGTCCTTTTTCCGCCTGCTCTTCGTTGCCTGCAGAAGTAATATACCAAAAACCGCCAATAACCAAAACTCCCACAGCAATAATTCCCGCAAAAGTTAATAAAAATTTAATTACTTTGGTAAGTAAGTCAACCAAACTATCGCTTGCGGCAATCCCGGTATTAAAATTACTTTTAGGCAAACATAGCCCATTTACTTCGCACAAGCCGGTGGGACACATCCCTTGTTTACAAACAGCACCCGTTGTTCCGGGATTAGTCCCCGGATTTTGATTACCAGGATTGGATGACCCTGGGTCTGTACCTGGATTTGAAGCATTTTTAACACAGACGCCATTTATAATATTACACGAGTATCCTGCTTCACAATCTGGTGAACATGATTTAATTTCCACAATAGGATTATCAACTTTTGGAGACTGACATATAGTAGCGTTTGGCCACTGGACACAACAACTGATTATTGCTTCCTTTTCGGTTACGTCAGCAAATCGGACATCTACACATTCATTAAAACCATTTAAAATCTGTTGCGAAGTTAATCCACTAGCAGTCCCTGCAGGATTATTTACCGAGCTCGGGGACTTACAATCTTGATCGTTAGAAAATGTTTGGCAACAAACAGTTTTAGGACTTTCTACCTTGCCCATAAGAGCAGACCAACACTCAACATAATCACTAAAACTTGCTCCTGTTTTTGTGGCACAGGCATCATTGTAACAGAATAGGCTTGAAGAACCACATTGACTATCAACACTACAGCTATTTCCAACCTGGGCGGATGCTAAATTTGGATTAACAAAAACAAAAAAAGATGCGACTAAAAAAACGGAAGAAAACAATTTAAATGAAAAAGCACTTGTCTGTTTTTTGAAATTCATATTCTTTTCTTATTTTTTAGCCACCAAAACCATTATTACTGCTGACCAAATTAACGATTACGTTAATAATCACATAGGCCAACACAACAATAATAATTCCAATAACCGCATTGGTTAAAGTTTTTTGGCCTTTTTCCGCAGATTCTTCATTACCAGCGGAAGTTAAATATTGGTAACCGCCAATGATTACAAACACCACGGCAATAGCACCGGCAAACAAGAGCATTATCCGAATGGCATTACCGATTAATTCCGGCAAACTCTGTGAACTGGTTAAACCGCCGGTGCCGAATAAGCCGGACAGACCGCTTGTCTGTAAGCCACCCTGCACTTCGTTATAACCAAAGGCTACGGCAGGCGCTAACATAACCGCACTCACCGCCATAAATTTAAATAAATTTACCACTTTTTGTTTTGACATAGTAATAGATTTAATATTTTTCAAACCAAAAAGTAAAATTATTTTGCTTTTTGGTTTGGCCCCATTCCGTCCGCCGATTGGCGGACGAAATAGGACCTATCAAATATTTGATATGATTTTTACGGTGCGGTGCTGGAATTCGGGTTTGCAACTAAATTCGAAACGACGTTAACAATAACGTAGGAAAGAATAATAATTACAATACCAATAATAGCATTGACTGCCGTACCTTTGCCTTTTTCGGCGGTTTCTTCGTTACCGGCGGAGGTAATATACCAGAACCCACCGATAATTAAGAACAAAACCGCTACGCC
>JBBRWU010000107.1:0-3494 GCA_038249015.1 Candidatus Doudnaibacteriota bacterium
ACTCACGGATTGTTTTTGTTTGACTGTGCGGACAGAATGAAAGTATTTACGCAAAATATTTTTGCTACAGATACCATTTTAGGTCCGTTGGCAAAAGTTTCCATATCAGAACAAGTTAAAATTTTAGCAAGCCGTTAATTTATGAATAATGTTTTAGAAATTTTAAATTCGGTTGGCGGAATTATTATCAATAACCATATTATTGGTACCTCCGGCAAACATTTGGACGCCTACATAAATAAAGACGCGTTGTATCCGCATACTCAGGAAACTTCCTCTGTGTGTAAGCTTATGGCGGAAGCAGTTAAAGATTTGGAGATTGATGCGGTAGTAAGCCCTGCTTTGGGAGGGATAGTCTTGTCCAAGTGGGTAGCGTTTCATTTATCTGAAATTAAGGAGAAGGAAATATTGGGAATTTACGCGGAAAAAGATACGGAAAAAAATATGATTTTTACCCGCGGTTACGACAAATTGATGGCAGGTAAAAATATTTTAGTGGTGGAAGATGTGGCTAATACCGGCGGGAGCGCAAAAAAAATCGTGGAAGCAGTGAAAGCTTTGGGCGGAAAAGTTGTGGCCGTGGAAATAATGGTTAATCGGAATCCGGAAAATGTTAATGAGCAATTTTTTGGTACGCCCTTGTATGTTTTGGCTGAATTTAAACTTTCCGCTTACAGTGAAGCCGAATGTCCAATGTGTCAAAGCGGTATACCTATAAATACCGACGTGGGCCATGGGAAAAAATATTTGGAAAACAAAGTGTAGTGGGTCATATGGAATTTAATCACTCCGAACAAAGTGAGGAGTCCCTTATATAAGCGATTCTTCGCTTGCGCTCTGAATGGTTTTTATTCAATGTATAAGGGTTATAAAAGCTACTCTCAGGATGACGTTTAATACTAAGACCTAAATCCGCCAACTTACAACCATGACACTATTCCATATGACCCAGTGTAGAGCGCCAATTTATCGGCTGAAGCCCAATAAATTGAGCACGCTACAGAACAGGTTAAAAAAAGAGCTTGTTGTAAAATTATTGCTGTGATTAATGTAGTGGATGAAATCTATGATTATAGACAAATACAATTTACGCGCCAAAAAAATAAATTCTTTGGTTTGCGTAGGGCTGGATAGTGAGATGGCAAAAATTCCCGCGCAGTTTAAAGAAACTGAAAGTCCCCAATTTGAATTTAATAAATGGATTATTGACCAGACTGCGGAATTTGCCTCGGCCTATAAAATAAATACGGCGTTTTATGAAGCCCGTGGTGAGGCTGGGCTTGTAGAGCTAAAAATGACCGTGGAGTATTTGCAAAAAAATTATGCGGATATTTTTACCATCTGTGATGCTAAACGAGCGGATATTGGCAATACTAATAATGGTTATGTAGAAGCGATTTTTAATTATTTAAATTTTGATGCCATAACTCTGCATCCGTACTTGGGCAAAGAAGCCCTCTTGCCGTTTTTAGACCGGGCTGATAAGGCTTCTATAATTTTGTGTAGAACTTCTAATCCGGGTGCGGGTGAACTTCAGGATTTATTAGTTGAAGGCAAGCCGCTATGGCAAATAGTGGCGGAGAGAGTCCGTGACGAATGGAATTATAATCACAATTGTTTGTTGGTAGTCGGCGCGACTTATCCGGAAGAAATGAAACAGCTTCGTCAAATTATGGGTAAAATATGTTTTCTGGTTCCGGGAGTCGGCGCCCAGGGTGGAGACGTGGAGGCAACGGTAAAGGCCGGTTTGAATGAAGACGGCCGAGGGATGATAATAAATTCTTCGCGCGGAATTATTTTTTCTGTTAACCCGAAAGCCGAGGCCCAGAAATTAAGGGACGAAATTAATAAATATCGTTAATAGACTTGTTGTTTAATAATTTTTCGCCAAAAATCCGTTCTTTCGCCAAAACCTTGTTAAAAATTTTTCCGCTTAACTAAGGTTAAACATCAAAATTTTTAACTGCGGTTTTGTCAGAAATAACAAATTTTTTATCAAAAAAGTTATTAAGCAACAAGTCTAATGTATAAAATAGTCCGCCCGTTATTATTTAAGCTTTCCAAAGATCCGGAAACAGTGCACCATTTGGCACTGTCTTTTTTAAAGTTTGCGGGGATTTTAGGAATATCCGCAATTCTGAAAAGTTTTACAAAAGTTAATGAAGAAATTTTAAAGCAAAAAGTTTTTGGTTTGGAATTTATAAATCCCTTGGGGTTGGCCGGGGGTTTCGACAAGGATGCCGTAAGTGTTTTGGGATTGCAGGCTTTAGGGTTTGGTTTTTTAGAAGTAGGAACTATTACCCGTTATGGCCAGCCGGGCAATCCCCGTCCGCGAATTGTCAGGCTATTAAAAGATGAAGCGTTAATTAACCGCATGGGTTTTAATAACAAAGGAGCGGATGCTTTGGCAAACAAGCTTAAGGCGCAATCAAATTTAAAAATTCCAATTGGGATTTCTTTGGGAAAATCAAAAATCACCCCGCTGGAACAGGCGGCGGAAGATTATTTATATTCTTTTGAAAAACTTTATAACAAGGGTGATTATTTTGTAGTTAATGTGAGCTCACCTAATACCCCGGGCCTTCGTCAACTGCAAAATAAAAATTATTTAACGGATATTTTTTTGGCTTTAGATAATTATCGGCAGAAGCAAAGTATTAGAAAACCGATCTTAGTAAAAATCGCTCCGGATTTATCTTTTGAAGCCATTAATGAAATTTTAGAAATCTGTCAAAAATATCAAATAAACGGAATTATTGCCACTAATACTTCTTTAAGCCGAGAAAACTTAAAAGAAAAAGTTGATGAAGCCGGAGGATTAAGCGGGAAGCCCTTAAAAGAGACCTCCACAAAAATAATTAAATATATTCATAAGCAAATGTCACGCCTGCCTATTATTGGTGTGGGTGGAGTTTTTACCGCTCAAGATGCTTATGAAAAAATTAAAGCCGGCGCCAGTTTGGTGCAAATATACACCGGGTTTATTTACGAAGGCCCGTTAATAGTAAAAAAAATCAACCGGGATTTAGCTAAGCTTTTACATCGTGACGGGTTTAAAAATATTAGTGAGGCGGTTGGGGCCGAGACAATATAAATTAAATTTTTTCAGAGTGTGGTTAACCGAGTTATTGGTTGTCCTTTAAGAGTGTAGTTAGCCGATTTATCGGCTGTCCCGAAACAAGCAGCCCATAAATGGGCTAACTACATATTGCATCGTATCTCTCTTGAAAGAATCACCTTCTTCCGTTATAATTGTTAAGCGATTTTGAATTAGCCCGGGTGGCGGAATTGGTATACGTATCACCTTGAGGTGGTGACGCTCGCAAGGGCATGGAGGTTCGAGTCCTCTCCCGGGCACCAGAATAGAACTAGACGGTTTTTTGGAAGCCAAAATGCGGGACGCGCGAAGCGCGTCCCAAGGATTCCCGCCGAATTCCCCCAACGAATTCAGAATTTTTGGCGCGCTGGCGCGCACTAATTTTTCGCCAAGAAGC
>JBBRWU010000108.1:0-3414 GCA_038249015.1 Candidatus Doudnaibacteriota bacterium
AAAGTGCAGTCAAAATGCCATTTGGCAACAGTCCCATTAATACGCTATTGTATGCTTGGTGTAATCCGGTTTATGATCATGAAGTTCTTCGGCCGTAAACCACACCGGGATTTCCGCAGCCGCATCTTCCATATTACCGGAGGCATGAATTAGGTTATACACACCCATTTTTTTGCTGTCGGCATGATGAAACGAAACATGCGCATAGTCCCCGCGAATTGTGCCGGGGGCCGCGGATTTCGGTTCTGTGGTGCCGATCATTTTTCGCACAATCTCTACCGCTTCCACGCCTTCCAACACAATAGCCACAACCGGTCCTGAAGTAATCATTTCAATCATTAAATCGCGCACGTGCTGGCCGCGACGCACGGCTAAATCTTCGGTGTAATGTTTAGCGGCATGCTCTTTTTTTGGCCACACTAATTTTAAACCGGCAATTTTTAAACCGGCCCGTTCAAAACGAGTAATAATTTCTCCAATCAAGCCTCTGTTTATTGCGTCAGGCTTAAGCAAAACTAATGAGCGTTCCATAAAATTTCCTGTCTTTACTAACTACGAATTGTTACTAATATACTAATCCTTGACTATTGCATTCGTATATTCGTACAGATTAGTAGTTAGTAAAGCTAGCTTAATGTTACTTTATTATCTTAACTACTTCCATAACGACCGGCTGTTTTGGCGCTCCGTCGTTCGGGCCCATTTGCGGGTTTGGAATAATTTCCACTTTGCCGATTTTATCCACCGTATCCAACCCGGACACCACTTTGCCAAAAATTGTATAAGCAGGGGGGAGGGATACGTCACCAAGCATTATAAAAAATTGGCTGGTGTTAGTGTTCGGCCCGCGGTTGGCCATGGCAAGAACGCCTTTTTTATAACCGGTCTTATAAAGTTCTGAGGAGGGGTCTACTTCATCGGCAAATTCGCCGCCAAAAGCACTCTCTCCGCCGCCACCGGTACCGGTCGGGTCACCGCCCTGAATCACAAAACTTTTTGCCACACGGTGAAAAGTTAGACAGTCATAGTACCCGGCGTTGGTCAGGCGCAAGAAATTTTCCACGGTCTTAGGAGCATCTTTGTCATAAAATTCTACGGTAATTTTGCCAAAGCCCTTTACGTTCAGTTCCACTTGCCTATTGGTAATGCTGACTTTGTCATTTTGTAGTTTATTGGTGTCAAACATTCTATTGCATCCGTTTAATGTTTCTAATTTTGGGGCTGTTGCCTGTGGCGTACCCGAAGCGGTCTCTGTAGGCTCAGGAATTGGTTGAGGCGAAATAGGCAGTTGGTTCGCTTTATATTCGTCTTCTAAAGACACATTATTCAACGGCCGATAATTTTGCCAATAATAGTAGCCTGCCACTCCCCCGCCTACCATCACAATGGCGGCAATTATCATCGCTAACATTTTATTTGTCATGATTCTTCTATATTTTAATTTTTAATCTTCCCCTATCCCAATTATTTTATCATAAAGCCCGACTGGTTTCAACTGCCTGTGCCGGCCTTCTATTCCATCGCCAAAGTAAAATATATAAACCCAAAACCGCAGCGACCAAAAACCACAAAATATACACCGAAATTTGAAAACTTAAACTGCTATACGGGACACGCGCAAACCATTCGGTAATTTTCAGAATATAGAGAAGTAACAAATTCCCAATTAACGCGAACCCCGGACCCACCACGGGCAAAAGGCTTAAAAAACCAAACAGCATTGTGGCGGGCACCAGAGGCAAAACCAGAATATTTACCAAAAGCGCGGACAAACTTAACCGTTCAAAATTATATAAAACTAAAGGCAAGGTGGTAACCGTGGCGGCGATGGTTGTAAACAAAATTGTTTTTATGCCCCACATTTCCGACCACCGGGGTGTAGCACGGTTTAGCTCCGGCATAAAATAGACGATTCCCAAAGTGGCGGCAAAAGACAATTGAAACCCAATATCCCAAAATAATATTTTTGGGTTTAAAAGTAACATTACACCGCCGGCAAAAAACAATGCCGGCGCCACCGAATACTGCCGGCCGATGTTAAAAGAAATGAGCAGTAAAAAGCCCATAACCGCGGCGCGCACCACCGAGGCCGAAGCACCGGTTATTAAAACAAAAATTATAATTAAGGCTGTGGTAAACCAAAAACTAAAACGCCGGCCCAACAATCGGGCAAGTACGGCCAGTGCAGTGATCATAATGGTAATATTAAAACCCGAAACGGCAATAATGTGCGAAGTTCCGGTAATATTAAAATTCTCTATCACATTTGCCGGCAGACTTTTTTTGGCACCAATCAATATGCCTAAAAGCAGGCTATTTTGCGGTTCCCTATAAATTTGCGCCAGGCGTTTGATCAGTGCGGTTTTAATTTTAAATAAATTTTCTTTAAATAAATTCAATTGATGGCTTTTTAAAATTAAAAGTTTTGGGTAAGACATTTGCGCGTAAACATTATGGCGCTCCAAATAGCCTTTATAATCAAAATCGGAAAAACTTTTTGGTTCAACAATTTTCCCTTCCGCTAAAACCAAATCGCCGTAAAAAAATTCATTAACTAAAGTTGCGGTAATTAAAATCCGCTGGCTTTGGCCTTGAGGCAAAAAATATAATAATTGCCGATTCTCTCTTAAATCCGGCTCCTGCACAATATAGCCTTGGTATTTTTGTTTTTGCCCGAATAATCCCTTATAATCGCTTTCTACCGTAGCCATTTGTAGCCTCAGCGCGCCTAACCCCAAAACAAATAAAAACAGCGCCAAAATGGCGCCCGGAAAAAAACCTTTTAAATAAACTAATGCAAACACCACAATTGCCACCACCAAATAAAAATAAATATCCTCCCGCGCCAGTGACAAGCCCGAAGCTAACAAAACCCCAACCGCAAAACTAATTACTATACCAATAAATACTGAAGACTTAGTCATAAACAAATACGTAAAGATAGGAGCAGGAATTTAACGGCCGTTAAATTCCTGCTCCTATCTTAAATTAAAATGATTCTTTAGTTTTTTCTCGGTATCCATTTTATCAACACGCAATATTCTTACAAAATCAATTAACTTACTCTGATTTAAATATTCTACCGCTTCTTTGTTTAGTTGATATGGGCTAATATACACGCTTGCTTGTAATTTATAATACCCATTGTCTTTCAACAAAGCTCTAAATAAATGTCTTTTGTTTTTATGTGATTCCGGGATGTCAAACATTATCAAACGCCATTTTTTATCCCAGGGCTGTTTGTGAATTGTTTTCGCTTTTATTAGCAAAATCTCTAAGAGCCTGTTTGAAAACTCCTATGTCTAGCATTTAAGCCAACCTCCTGACCATGATGTGGATCATAGCGATGTAAATCATAGTCTCGCCGGTCTCCGGATGGTATTCGTAATCCTTGCTTAATCTTCTGTACCGGCC
>JBBRWU010000109.1:0-3399 GCA_038249015.1 Candidatus Doudnaibacteriota bacterium
GGCCGGTACAGAAGATTAAGCAAGGATTACGAATACCATCCGGAGACCGGCGAGACTATGATTTACATCGCTATGATCCACATCATGGTCAGGAGGTTGGCTTAAATGCTAGACATAGGAGTTTTCAAACAGGCTCTAAGCAACAGGTCTATTGAGCTTGACGGCTCACAGCATGCTGAAACCGAAATTATAAATAAAGATAAAACTAAGCAAGAATATGCCGAGAAGTTGGGATATAAGGTTTTGAGATTTAATAATAATGATATTCAGAATAATGTTGAGGGGGTTTTAGAAAGTTTGCGTTTATCTATTGGGTAACGTTCGACCTCATCTGTCTCTCGGGTGAGCTCGAGACATCGTCTCCTTGCCAGGAGAAGAGGAGAGTCTGCCACGCTTCGCTCAGGATGACGCCAAAAGGTGGAAGTTTTGCTATAATAAAATAAACAATGAATTTCCAAGAAATAAAAAATAAAATTCAAGGCGAAGTGTTTACTGACGAAGCGACTTTACATAAGTACAGTCGCGACGCCAGTATTTTCGAAGTTACTCCCACCTGTGTGGTTTGTCCGAAAAACAGTCAAGATGTTCAAGCGTTGGTAAAATGGGTGGCTGAGCACAAGACTGCCAATCCGGAGCTTTCCATTACCGCCCGTGCGGCCGGTACGGACATGTCCGGCGGAGCCATTAACGATTCCATAATTGCGGATTTTACCGCGCATTTTAATAAGGTTGAAATGTTTAACGGCAATACCGTTTCGGTGGAGCCGGGTGTTTTTTACCGCGATTTTGAAGTGCAAACCTTAAAGCGCGGGCTAATTTTGCCGTGTTATACGGCCTCCAAAAGTTTAAATACCGTGGGCGGAATGGTGGGTAATAATTCGGCCGGGGAGAAATCTTTGGCTTACGGCCAGACCAAAGATTACGTATTGGAATTAACTGCTGTGCTTGCCGACGGTCAGGAATACAGTTTTAGCGAATTAGACAATAATCAACTTGAGAAAAAATTAAAGTTGCCGGGGTTTGAAGGCGAGCTTTATCGTAAAGTTTTTCGTTTGGTTAACGATAACTACGAGCTAATAAAAAAAGCCAAGCCCACGACCTCTAAAAATTCCGCCGGGTATTTACTTTGGGAAGTTTGGAATAAATCTAAATTTAATTTGGCCAAATTATTGGTGGGTTCCCAAGGCACTTTGGGACTGGTGACGGACATTAAATTTAAATTGGTAAAACCCAAGCCAAAGTCGGAATTGCTGGTGATATTTATGAAAGATTTGGAAAAATTGGGCGAACTAATAGATTGTGTTACCAAATATAAACCCGAGAGTTTTGAAAGTTTTGATGACCATACTTTTAAACTGGCTATGCGTTTTTTGCCGGATATGATTAAACGAATGTCGTCCTTTAGGGGACCGTCCGCAGGAGGGATGCTAAATTTATTTAAGTTGGCTTACCAATTCTTGCCCGAACTTTGGATGACAATAACCGGCGGGGTGCCGAAATTAATTTTAATTGTGGAATTTACCGGGGAAGCGGAAGAGGAAATCTATCAGAAATTATTTTTGGCGGAAAAAGAAATCCGTAGTAAATTCAAACTTAAAACCCATATTACCGCCAACTCGCGGGAAGCGGAAAAATATTGGGTGATTCGGCGGGAAAGTTTTAGTTTGTTGCGTCAACACAGCAAGAATTTAGTCACAGCTCTGTTTATAGAGGACATAGCCGTGCATCCGGCACAATTACCGCAGTTTTTACCCGAGCTAAATGCCATCTTGGCCAAATACCCCAGTTTAATTTATACGGTGGCCGGACATATGGGCGACGCCAACTTCCACATTATTCCGTTAATGGATTTGCGACGAACGGACCAACGGCTAATTATTCCCAAATTAACTGATGAGGTCTACAGTTTGGTATTAAAATATAACGGGACAATTACCGCCGAACATAATGACGGACTAATCCGTTCCCCCTATTTGGAAAAAATGTACGGTACCGAGGTTTTTGGGTTGTTTAAACAGGTTAAGGAAATTTTTGATCCGCAAAATATTTTTAACCCGCGGAAAAAAGTCGGTGCCTCTTTGGAGTATTCCTTAAATCATATCAAAAAAACTTTTTAAATCTTAATATTCCCCTAAAGATCTGCTCCGGGGTGATTCATTTTACATAGCGGTAAAAAAATATTTTTCCGCTATGAGGCTTGCGTGTCTGGAAAAAGTAGAATAGAATAAAGTTATACTCCTTCGCTAATTAAATTCCGATTTTGTGATTTGAATAAAATTGATAATCATCAGCAAAGTCAGGCTAATAACAACATAAGCTTCGGAGCATTATATCTAAATTAATTTAGCAATTGAGTATATATGTACTATTTTGCCTACGGCTCCAATATGAATTTGGAACATATGCGTCGCATTTGCGGTTGGCATTTTACTGTTGTTGGAGGGGCAATTTTGGATGATTACCAATTCGGGCCGGACACCCGTGGTTATGCCAATATTCGACCCAATCAGGGGAATAAAGTTTATGGTTTAATTTATGAAGTTGACCAGCATTGTATAGATGCACTTGATGAATTTGAAGGCTATCCGGCAGTTTTTGGCCGGGGAGCAGTTGCCGTAAAAGATTTTGACGGCGATGAATATAAGGCTTGGGTGTATTTGGAAGCGCCGGAATATTTTGGCGATGATGAAATTAAAGAGGAATATTTAAAGCGGGTATTAATTGGCGCGCGGGAAAACCGTCTGCCGGAAGAATGGATAAAGTTTTTAACCGGTTTTGAAAAGTCTAAAGTCTAAAATTTGGCTGGAGTTGGGGCAGGTGTTGGTGTTGTAGTTGGCGGCCTTGGGGCCGTTTTTTTTGTTTTTTAGGGGGTGATTTTTTTGACGAATTAGATTATAATAGTAATATGAATAGGAAAATTTTTAAAACTGGGCATTCATTAGTTGTGACTCTATCCCAAGGGATGCTTAAGGATTTAGGTTTAAGTTTGGGCGATACGGTAAAAGTAGAGTTAAGTAAAAATAAGGAAGAGATTATTATTTGCCAAACTCACAAAGTCAACCAGCAGGCACTGGGTTTAAAGTTAAGGCCGACACTACGTAATAAGTAATTTAATTAAAAGAATATACTGGGCATGCCCAGTAATACAACTTTCTATATGTTCTTTTATGTTTAAGTACTCGAGAGTTTAAAAGACGGTAATAGATACATTGGCTATACCAAAGATTTAAAGAGGAGAATAAAAGAACATTAAGACGTCAAACGCCGGGAAGATTACCTAAAAACAACGCAAGGTCGCAGATTTTTAGGCTTAAAATTAATTAACTTCAAGCGCTCAAACAAGGCGTTTGGAATTGAAAGATTGACCCGGTAGAGCTACGGCGACATCAGGTTAAAATA
>JBBRWU010000110.1:0-3355 GCA_038249015.1 Candidatus Doudnaibacteriota bacterium
CCTTGCAAATTTTTAACGGCATCTTTTTCTTTATCTCTTCGCTGGTTTTGTTATACGACCGTTTTCACAGCATTTTGCCTGCCGTGGCACTGCTTGGAGCCGTAGCTTATTTCTTCAGTTACGCGTTGGTGGACAGATTAAATTATAGAAATCTAAATTATTGCATGTCTTTTGCCGGGGCAGTGCTTTTGGTCTCTGCAGCAGTATGGCAATTTGACGGCAAAGCGCTTTCTGCCGCGTTGCTCTTAATTGCTTTGCTTGGTTCCGCGGTTGGGACTATGGTTAAGCGCGAGGAACTACGGGTGTGGGGTACGGTAATTTTATTTGTCTCACTTATAAAATCCCTTTATGACCCGTACACAGTAGACGACAGAACGTTTTTATTTAACGCTAAATTCGGGTTAATGTTTGCCAACACTTTGGCTTTGCTGTTTGTGGGGTGGTTGTATCAGAAAGTTCAAGTTTCTGAATTTGAAAAGAATGCGGAAAAAGTTTTACAAATTGCCGGCGCCTTGGTGTTGTGGGGCAGTGTTTCTTGGGATATTACTTCGTCCATATCGGCCAATTCTCAAAATTTTATGACGCTCTGGTGGGTGATTTACCCTGTGGCGCTTTCCGCGGTTGGGTTTATGGCCAAACGAAGTGAGCTGTCTAAAACAGCGCTGTTGCTTCTTGTCGCCGGGTTTTTTAAAGTATTATTTTTGCCATACGCCGGAGAGTATCATTTTCTCTACAATATTAAATTTGGTCTAATGGCTCTTGAAACCGCCGGATTGTTGGTGGTTGTGAGATTCTATAAAAATGATGAGCAAAATAAATCTTTTGCGGACGCATTAAAAGTTGCGGCTTGTGTGTTGTTTTGGTTTGCGGTTTCTTGGGACATTACCCAATTTTTTGCAAACGATGTGTCAAAAAATTCCCGTAATTTATTTTTGAGCCTGTGGTGGATTACTTATTCAGCCATATTAATCGGCGCCGGAATTGCCTGGCGAAGCTCGCTCTTGCGGAAAATTGCCATTGGTTTGTTCTTTGTGACCATTGCCAAGGTGTTCCTGTTTGATTTGCTGTCCCTGGATTTAGGTTACTTGATTGTTTCGTTTATTTCTTTGGGAGTTATATTAATCAGCGTGTCTTTTTATTATAACAAACACAAAGAACAAATTACCAAGTTTTTAGAAGGGGAAGAAAAAATTAATAACGTAATCAAATAATATGAAAAAATATCTTTTGTTTGCAAGTATTGTAATGGCTGTGGTTTTTTTGCCGAAAACGGCCGATGCCGATGTCTCTTTAGTATTTCAAAACGGTGGTAACGCTACCACCACGGCGGGGACAACGGTTTCAATTACCGGCAGTATAACCAATAATGCGACTTCCAGCGTAGTGTATTTAAATTCTCTGGCGAACTTAAATGTTATTGCTTCCAACAATATAGCTTCTCCCACGCCGGGCTCTGTAGTAATTGACGAGGTGGCCAGTAAGGCTTACTTGCCAATGATTTTAAATGCCTCCCAACAGTATATTAATGTTTTGTTAAAAGTTAACGTAAGTTCAACTGCTGTGGCCGGGGATTATATGGGAATGTATACTTTAAATGCTGGCGCCTCCGCTTCCTTAAATGAATTTGCACAAACGCATTATTTTATTATTCACGTAACCGGTTCTTCTACCGGGGGAGGTGCAACGACCGTAACAAATTCTAATTCATCTGCCGGCACAGGTCTGCAGATGCCGGGCGGATTGCAAATGTCGGACGGTTTACAATTTCAGGATAATTTGAATTTGAATGGTTTTTACGCAAACGGTCCGAGGTTAATTAAACTGGAAGGCTCAAATATAATTTATTGGGTGAATGACAAAAATTTAAAAATTCCGATGTGGACAGACGCGGTTTTTAAATCTTATAACAATAATTCCGCAGATGTGCAAACTGTAAGTCAGGAAGAATTTGATTATTATCAAAATGCCAAATATATTCGGCTGATTAATAATTCCAGAATCTATAAAACCGAAGGTGGTGTTAGGCGATTTATTCCTTCTGCGGTTTGGAACCCGGCCGGGATTGATGCAAGTTTAATAATAGATGTAAATAAAACCGATTTTTATTCTTACAAAGCAGGTAAAAATTTAACATCAGGAGAGGAGTTAAATTAACCATATGGCTGAAAGTCATGAGCAACTAAGACGAATTCGTAAATCAGAGTTAATTAGTGTCATGCTGGCAGACAAAGAGGGATGGCTGAAAGCCGTAGATTTAGTTCTCATTGATAAAACTGATGTTTTTTTTGCGAAAAATCCGAAAGCCGATTTTAAAGAAGAATTTAATCAGTTGCTACTTAAGAAAGAGCAAAGAAGTACTCAAGAAGAGCAGCAATTAAATGAATTGTTAAATAAAATGAAATTGTTCTCATCTTTTTTGAGGCAAGAAATTCTGAAAACTTACGCAAATATGAATGGTTATTCTATAGTAGAGGAAGGTTAAAATTATGTTGCTGAATCCAAAAATCGGAAAAAATGATATTGAACAGGCGGCAACCAGGGTGGGTTATGGTCAAGGGCTTTTGGAATTGGGCGAAAAAGACGAACAAATTGTCGTGCTCACTGCGGACTTAGCCGAAAGTACTCAAGTTTTAGATTTTGCAAAAAAATATCCGGAGCGGTTTGTGGAATGCGGTGTGGCTGAACAAAATATGATGGGCGTGGCCGCGGGGTTGGCGCTGTACGGTAAAACCGCTTTTGTTTCTTCTTACGCGACTTTTTCCCCTGGGCGTAATTGGGATCAGTTGCGCGTTTCGGTTTGTTATAGTCACGCCAATGTTAAAGTCGCCGGCGCGCATACCGGGGTTACGGTAGGACCCGACGGCGCCACGCATCAGGCTTTGGAAGATATTGCTATGACCAGAGTCTTGCCGAATTTAATTGTGGAAGTGCCGTGTGATGCCATTGAAGCGCGGAAAACCACGGTGGCTTTGGGGCAAATTAAAGGGCCGGCCTATTTTCGTTTGGGCCGTTCCAAAACGCCTATTATCACTTTGCCTCACACTCCTTTTGAAATTGGCAAAGCTTATGTAATGAGAGAAGGCACTGACGTGGTAATTATTGGTAGCGGGCCTGTGCTTTATAACGGATTGCTCGCTGCTGAGGAATTAGAAAAAGAGGGGATAAGCGTAATGGTGGTAAACAACCACACCATAAAACCTATAGACGTTATTACAATTACCGAAGCGGCAAAAAAATGCGGAGCTGTGGTTACGTTGGAAGAACATCAGATAATGGGCGGAGCCGGCAGTGCGGTGTGCGAAGTGCTGGCCGAGCATTTTCCCGTGCCGGTGGAAATGGTGGGTATGCCCGACAG
>JBBRWU010000111.1:0-3353 GCA_038249015.1 Candidatus Doudnaibacteriota bacterium
AGCCGCAGGGTTGGAAATAGAAGATCCACAAGGAGAAAAAATGGCCAGAGAAGTACTGAGTGATTTACAAGCCGGGCTAGTTCCGCCAAGGCCAGTTAGAAGAAATCCAAAGATTCCGGTTTCGAGGGTTTCAGGAACAGGAGTGCCGCCAGGCACGATAATAAGAAGGGGAGGGACATCAACACCCTAAAAGATAAAATTTGCAAGTCAGGTTTGCATTGGAAAAATTTGCTAAAAAGTGAAAGTGGTTAGTCTAATTTTTATGACCCTAGAACTTAATCAATCTAGCCAGTCATTAGAAAAAGTAGTATAATATTTATAAATAATCCGTTTTGGTTTGTAGCCAACGGAAAATAATTATTAATTAAGGAGAAAATTTATGGCATTTTGGAATAAGGGCGAGAAGGAAGATGGGGTGAATCTTTCTTTGATGCAGGAAACTAAGGAGAGTCCTAAAGCGACGCAAGAAACGCCTAAGGTCGGAGCTGAACGTGTTAGTAGTTGGAGGAAGGGTTTGGGCGAAAGAATTAGCGGCGCCTTTAAAAAAACCGCCGAAATCGGCGGAAAGTTGGTTAGCGGATTTGATCGCGTGGCCGGGAAAGGGCTTGAAGGTTATGATTCGGCCAAAGCCGGAGTATCTCGCGGCGCTGAAGCTTTTACCGGAGGAATGGATAAAATTTATAATGTAGATGTGCCGGCCTGGGCAACGGAAAAAGCTGTCGGTGTTGCTACTGCAGCAGGAGAGACAATAGGACAAGTAGCGAAGTGGGGAAAAGAGGGCTTAAAAACAGGAGCTGAGCTTGGTGTTGGAGCTGCTGTGGTTGGGTACGAAGGAACAAAAAATACTTTAAGTAAGGCAGGTGACAAGGGTTGGGAAGCTACACAGCAAGTAGCTGATTGGACAGCAGAAGGCTTTGGCGATTCCAAACAGTGGGTCGGAGCTAAGTACGAAAGTTTGAAAGGTTGGGCAGGTGAAAGAGCTGATGGCCTTCGTGAACGAGGGCACCAGAACCATGAAAAGTTAAAGGCCGGTATTGAAAGAGTGAGTAATTGGAGAAAAGACACCATTGCCGGTTTTAGAGAAAAAGGCGCGGAGGCCTTGCGTAATATGGCTGCCAAATTGAGTCCTGAAATTCAAACTCAAGCTGCAGTGATTGTCGCCCAAGTCGAAGGCGGAGAAAGATTGAAGAACGAGTTGGTTGCGGCTTAATATTAAGTAAAAAATATATGGACAAACAAACATTGTTAAGTAAAATCAATACCGCTAATGTTTCCTCGGAGCTTAAAGCTAAGCTTGCGGGAATGGTCAGCACGGCATCAGCCGTTGATTCTGTCTTAATGGAAAGCCTTAAGGCGACAATAGATCAGGAAGCTGAAAACCAAATTGACCAGATTGCAGGTTTAGAAATGCAGACAGAACTGGATAAATATGAAAAAGAAATGGCTGAGGTTGGCGCAGGTGTGGATGATTTTGTATCCGAGATGAATAAAAAAGCTGACCAGATTGATTTAGAATCGGTCAGAAACACAATTGCCGGAGTATAAAGCAAAAATATACTTTTACCAAATCCGCTATAACCGCAAAGTTATGGCGGATTTGTGTTACAAAGGGGGTATGGAATGGTATTTATGGATCATATGTAATTTAACCACTCCGAACAAAGTGAGGAGTCCCTTACATAAGCGATTCTTCGCTTGCGCTCACAATGGTACTTATTCAAGGCATAAGGGTTGTGGAAGCTTACGCTTAAGGTGACGCTTAATATTAAGACCTAAATTAGCTAACTTACAACCATGGAACTATTCTATATGACCCGTATTTATCAGCAGTGTGCAGACGTAAACGTGCTGTTCATAAAAATTGGTTTTTGCATAAACCCGCGGGTGTGCTATAATTTTGTTAGCTAAAAAATAGCTAAAAATCAAAACTTTTAAAACAAAAATCAAACGCATAGACAATCAAATTGCCGGCGCTTGATTTTATTTTTTATCCGTCATAATCTGTATATATGAGTGAACAACTGGAAAATATTAAACAAATTATTGTACCCATACTCCAAGCCAACGGCGTGGAGTATGCCGGCGTTTTTGGCAGTGTGGCTAGGGGGGAGGGAAGTCCGGACAGCGATGTGGATTTAATGGTTCGTTTTAATGATCAAAAAAAATTATCTTTATTGGGTTTCATTGGAGTGGAACAAAAATTGTCAGCGGCTTTGGGGAAAAAGGTTGATTTGGTTGAAGAAGGTCATGTTCATCCTTATGTAGAGCCTTATGTTTTAAAAGATTTAACTAATATTTATGGAGAAAGATCAACAAATATACATCGGCCATATTTTGGACGCTATCGACATTATCCAAGAGTACGTCATGGTCTTGGAGTTTGAGGAGTTTTTAAACAATATTCCCGCGCAGAATACTGCCGTCAGACAGCTTGAAATAATCGGCGAGGCCAGTAAGCGCCTGCCGGAAGAATTTAAAGCGGTAATAAAAGAAATTCCCTGGACAGAAGTTGCGGCTATGAGAAATAAAATCGCTCATGATTATTTTGAAGTTGATTTAGGGAAAGTGTGGCAGACGGTTGAGCAAGATCTGCCAATTTTAAAAGCTGCTTTGGAACGCCGTTTTGAAGGTAAAAATCAAAAGGCTTGATTTTATTTTATTTATCCATTATTCTGAAGTTAACAATGATATCATGAAAAAAATTATGGAAGTTAAACCAAAAATCGAAACATTTGCCAGAATTAAGGTGCTAGGCATCGGCGGGTCCGGAACCAATGCGGTTAACCGTATGACGCAACTTGGCATTAAGGGTGTAGAGTTTGTCTCTATTAACACCGACGCGCAGGCTTTGCACAATAACCAAGCTGACCGCAAAGTCCATATTGGCAAAAGTGCCACTAAGGGTTTGGGTAGCGGAATGAATCCGGAATTGGGCAGACAAGCGGCCGAAGAAAGCGTGGAAGAACTGGAAGAAGTTATTGAAAATAGCGACATGATTTTTATTACCTGCGGACTAGGTGGCGGTACCGGTAGCGGTGCGGCGCCGATAGTGGCCGAGCTGGCCAAGAATAAAGGTATTCTCACCGTGGGCGTAGTAACAAAGCCGTTTACTTTTGAAGGTAGTAAAAGAAAAGAAGTTGCGGAAACCGCTTATGATAATTTAAAAGATAAAGTTGACGCGATTATTTCCATTCACAACGATCGTATTTTACAGATCATCGACAAAAAAACTTCCCTGGTAGATGCTTTTAAAACCGTGGACGAAGTACTAAGGCAGGGGATTGCCGGCATTTCCGATTTAATTACCACTCACGGAATTGTGAACGCGGACTTCGCGGACATTAAGAGCATTA
>JBBRWU010000112.1:0-3338 GCA_038249015.1 Candidatus Doudnaibacteriota bacterium
GTCTTTATGTCCGGATGGCAATTTTACAATACGCCTTGGGCACAAAGACAGAGCAGGGGACTAACTAATCATTCTTTATTAGCATTTTAGATGCATATGCATCTAAAATGCTAATAAAGAATGATTAAATAAAGTTTAAATTAGAATAAGAGATTATTAGATGTATTTTTTTAGGAGAAAGCGATAGTAAGACCTTAACTTTATTTCATCTTCTTTTTCCAGTTCTGTAGCTTTAAAAATTGTAATATATCTTTCCAGTCCATAAAGAGCGGAAATAAAGGCAATTTCCTTTTTCGGATTAAATGGGTAAACCCAAACGGAGCGCTGTAAAGTGAAAATATTTAGATCTTTAAATTTATTGCGGAGTAAATTAGCCTGACTTCTGAGTTCAGTTGGAATGTCAGCTATGGCCATCCACCAAGTCCCATCCCATTTTTTACTTGGAGATTCAATTCTAAGCGTTCTTAGGTTCATTTCGACAATTTTTCTTTGCCCTTTATCCGTGATCTCCATTACGTAGTTTTCATTTTTAGGGGTAAGGGTTATTAATCCGCTTCTTTTTAAATAATAGAAACTTTGAATGATTTTTTGTTTTTGATCATTATCTTTTCCTAAATAATTTTTATAGGTTTTTTTAACCCACGAAGCTTTGTTTAAGAGTTGAATAGCATTAGGAGCTATTATAGATACAAGCACAATGCCCATTGTTGCCCCCACAGTCAAAATCACCTCGCCCACGTTTTTTAACGAATTAATTTGTTTTCCGGTTAATATTAATTGACCTTTGGGTAGGCTCGAGACTATTATTTTTTTAAGTTTTCTGCTTTTTATAAGTTGTTAAATAAATGCATATGCATTTTAAATGCGACTAAAATTGCGGAAATTTGTATAAGTTACTTTATGTCCGTAAAAATTCTGGCGTCTTTAATTTTATGCCAGAGCAGAGCAGGTAAAAGATTTTCTTTATTTTGATGGTTAATTACTTCATCCAACTTTGGTTTTTTATCCGCACCGCAAACATAAATTAAACCAAAATTAATATTTTGCAGGAAGGTTGCCGTGGCAGTAAGGCGCTGGGGATTTATCATTTTTCCGGATGCGGTGTAGGCAGTGATCCAGTTTGAAGAGTAAAATAGCTTTTGGAATTTTTCTGCATCTTTTTCAGGAAAAATTCCCGCAGTGTGACCATCTGCACCCATACCTAAAGTGGCAATTATTATTCCATCTGGATTCTCTGTTTTCCAATTCTCTAAATTGGTTTCCCATCTTTTAGCCAACTCCTTCATGCTTTCGCCATTTCTGGGAAGGGTGCCAAAAAAACTAGCCCCCGCGTCCAGCGCCAGTTGGTAGAAATCCAGTTTTTGCATTTGGGCAAAGTTGTTTACGGCCGGGTCTTGGGAAAACCTTTCGTCCAGTACACAAACGCTTAAATTTTCTCCTAAAGCCGTACTGCCAACGTAATTCAAAATCGCCAAGGCGCTACCGCCTGAAACCAGCAGAAGAACCGGAGTTTTTTTGTGCTCGGTAAGTAATAGGTTTAAATGTTCGCCGGCTTCGGCCGCAGCCGCTTCCGAGTCATTTTGCGTAAAAAGTTGTATTTTTTTATCCATAGTAGTATTATACATAATATCAAAGGGTAATAAAAGTAGTCTTTAAAAAAAATTTGAAACTAAAATGCAAGAATTCATAAATGTTTTAGGTGTGGTTATGCCGATATTTGCCTTAGTCTATATTGGCTATTATTTTCGGCGTGTTGAACTTTGCACGGATGAATGGGTAAATGTTCTAAATAAGTTTGTCTATTATGTTTCTTTGCCTGCGGTAATTATTATCAGTTTTTGGGATATTAGCTGGCGGTCCTCGGAGATTTGGATATCAATTGGATGGAATGCACTGGCGTATTTGGCTTTTGCGACTCTGGTATTTTTGTCTTTAAATTCCTTAAAGCATTTAAGCGGGACCACCAAGTCGGCTATGTTTATGGTGAGTTTGGTTGGGAACACCGTTTATCTTGGTTTTCCAATTCTTATCCACGCGCTTGGTAATGGCAAGGCACCATATGTAATTGCGGCCGGTACCGCGCATTTGGTTTTGGGGCTGGTGCTGTCTATATTGGCTGTGGATTTTTGGGTGGTAAAGTCCAAAAAATTTTCCCTGTATGCGGATGATTTAATAAAAAACCCGTTTATGCTGTCGGTGGTTACCGGGATTATTTTAAGTTTAATCGGAATCAAAGGCGGATGGTTTAATGTTATTCACACGCCTATTGCCTTGCTCGGGTCCACTGCCACGCCATTGGCATTATTTACTTTGGGTGGGTTTTTACACGGCAAATTTTTACGCCAACATGTGGGGCGCAGTTTGCTCTGGACCGGGATTAAAATTTTAGTCTTCCCGCTATTTTTGTGGTTGTTTATGAATTTGCTTCCTGCCGGCGAAAACAATGTTCAGGTGGCGGTGCTTACCGGTACAATGCCGGTGGCGGTAACCTGTTTTGTGATTGCTAAAAAATTCAGGCTAGAGGAAGATTTTGTGACCAATGTGATATTAATGTCCACAGCCATTTCCGTAGTTACAATTTCAGTTTTTCTTACGGTGTTTAGCTAAGGATAGAGGGGTACAAAATATAAGGATAATATGTATGAAAAAAATATAGGTATATAGATACCTATATTTTTTTAAATTCTTACTATCCTTATATCCCTGTATATTTAGCATCCTCGCATCCCTAAATTCTTGCCCCCGCTAAATGCTATCTACTAATCCTAATGTTCATGCTCCGGCGTTCCCGTGAGTCCGATTTCAATTGTGGAGTGGCTAATTTGAAATTTTTCCAAGAGCATTTTTTTAGCTTCTTCCACCAGCCCAACATGGTCGGTGAACCCTGCCGGGGTTACCACCAAGTGACAGGAAAGCGCCGGGCGCTCGGAGGCTATACTCCAAAGATGAAAATTATCCACGCCCAGTATATTGTGCATGGCTTTCAGCGCGTCCATAATTTCCTTGGGTTTGTAATTTTCCGGGATGCCTTCCAATAAAATATGCACGGCTTGGTTAATAATTTTAACGCTCCCGTAAATCAGCATCACGCCAATGGCAATACTAATAATCGGGTCGGCAATGGTTTTTCCGGTTAGGAAAATTATAAGCCCGGCAAAAACCGCACCTACGGAAACCAGAGTGTCAAAAGCCATGTTTAAAAAGACCCCGCGGATATTTAGGTTGCTACGGTCTTTTAAAAACATCCCGGCCACCGCACCATTTACCAAAATGCCGATTCCGGCGACCAACATAATTATTCCACCCTTAACCGCTTGGGGGTGAAGAATTTTTTGGTA
>JBBRWU010000113.1:0-3239 GCA_038249015.1 Candidatus Doudnaibacteriota bacterium
ACAATTAAAAAACAGGCCGAGTGGCCTGAGGTTCTGAAAAAATTGGGAATCGACGAAATTAAATATTTTGATTTTGAGGAAAAAACCGACTAAAAAGCACTAAAAACTAAACACCCAAGCACTAGAAATTAAACGGTTACCAGGCAAACTACCTTGTGGAGTTTGCGAAAACGGTCGATGCCTAGCATGGTGTGTCCTCCTTAAGGACTTTCTTAACTAACAAAGGAATTATGGCCGTAAAATAGCTCAGTTGTCAATGCCCAAAGCCCCTTGCTTATGGTATAATTAAGGCGTGAGGATGATATAAATATTCTATGAATCAACTCCTAGTCAATTTTTTATTAATCGTGCTGGCAATTGTTAATATTGCCGCGTTTATTATTGTGGGGCTGGATAAGCGAAAAAGCGTAAAAGGGGATGACGACCGTTACCCGGAAGTCTCTTTCTTTTTAATGGCTACAATTTTTGGCTCTTTGGGAATATTTTTAGGGCTATTTGCGTTTCGCCATAAAACCCGCAAAGTTTATTTTCCTTTAGGGATTGGTTTTATTTTAATTCAACAATTGGTTTTACTTTATTTGCTTTACCAAGTATATATAAAAGTTATCTAGGCAGATATCCGATACTTAATACAAATTTAATGTCTGAACAATTTGGAGTTGATAAAGTGTTTCCCATTTTAGAAGGTTATGATTCTTTTATTGAAAAACTTAGAGTTGATATAAGGACGCTTAAAGCCGAAAGGCAAATTTTGGTGTCCGCTCTTAAGCAGGGGGAGGGATGGAATAACCACCCGGGAATATTAGCGATTGACAAAGAAGTAAAGCAAAAAATTTTAAAAATCAATGAGTATAACCAAAAATATAAGCAGTTAATAAATCCAAGTCCGGAATCTGAACAAGAATAGTAACCTTATTTTTTTATGCAAAATTCAAACCCTAAACCCAAAATAGATTTAAGTGAAATTATTAAGGAAAAGTTAAAGCAACAAAAAGCCAGTAAACTGGTTTTGGGTAATTCGCGTTCCAAACTCCCGCCCCCGCACAGGCAAGTTACGCATAACCTCAGAAGAAGAATGGGAAGATAATTTTTTTGTTATTCCATATTAAATTTAAACTTTAATTTTTATTATTATGGCAGAATATAAAGAAGTAATGGGTGAAGATTGGGCGAGGTCTACTGAAATAGATTTCGGGGAGGCCCCAGTGTTTAAGGCCTTGGACGTTTTTTTTATAGAGCAATTACAAAATGGCTTTCGTCCAGTTGTTAAGGAAAATAACCCTATGCCATTTATTAAAGCTGTGGCTAATATAACCGAAGATCAAATCCAAATTTGGGTAAGAAAAATGGCCTTAACAGATATAAAGAATAATGATGAGGATAGGAATAATCCCCTAAGGAGTTTTGAAGTGTATCACGAGTTTGCAAAAAAAATAAAAGCCGAGTGCCGTGCCATTTTAAATGCGGAAAATTTTGTTGCCGACCTGTAAAGTCTCAAAGGAGGTTTAATCAATTAATTTAAATAAAGTACTAAATGATCTTTCGTTTTTGGGATTTTGCATATTTACAAAAAGAAGCTGAAAAAATTATCAGCTTGTTAAATATTGTCCCCGGGTTTCAGGTAGCTGAAATTGGCGCCGGCACAGGGGAGTTGGCGGAAATTTTAGCAAAAAAAGTCGGGCCTACGGGTTTTGTTTTTGCAACCGAGTATGACGAAAAAAAGCTGGAAAAAATACTTAAGCGCATAAAGAAGCACAGGCTTACAAATTTTCAGACAGTTTTGAGCAAGGGCCAGGGAAATAATTTGCCCGAAAAGCAATTCGATGCAATTTTAATGAAAAAAGTTTTTCATCATTTTTCTGACCCAAAATTGGAACTCGGGAGTTTCTATGAGTATTTAAAACCGGATGGAAAATTGTTAATTGCAGATTTTGAGCCCAAATGGTATTTAAAGTATTCCGCCCCCAAAAATATTCCTAAATCTTTTGGCGGTCACGGCATATTTAAACGAGTGCTAATTGGGGAGGTCTTGGCAGCCGGATTTGTTTTGGAACAATTAGATGAAAAGTTTAGCGCCGGCGGTATGTATTGCGCGGTCTTTATAAAAAAATAATTTTACATAAATATGCAAAACACATTTTTAAAATGGTTATTATGGGTTTACGCGGTACTTTTTGTCGTATTGGCCATAAGTCCAATTGAGCGAATGACCTGGTTTGTGGAGAATTTAACCGTTTGGATAATTCTGGCGGTAATATTAATTCTCTACGCCAAAAATATCCGTTTTTCCAATTGGTCTTACGGCTTTATGTTCGTGCTAATTTATTTGCATACCATTGGCGGGCATTACACTTTTGCCCTGGTACCCTTTAATTGGGTTACCGACCTGTTTGGTTTTTCCCGCAACCATTTTGACCGCGTTGCCCATTTTAGTGTGGGCTTTTACGCATTCGGCATAGCGGAGTGGATGTATGCCAAAAAATTGGTAAAAAATAAATTTTTACTATTTACTTACCCCATTTTTGTAATTGCCACCATCGCTATGGTTTATGAGCTGGTGGAATGGATATATGCGGCCACTGCCAACCCCGAAGCCGGACTGGCTTATCTTGGGAGCCAGGGGGATATTTGGGATGCGCAAAAAGATATGCTGGCAGACACCCTAGGCGCCATTTTTGCCACCACGACTTTTTTCTTTACCCAAAAATTATGGGGGAAAACAAAAAGTTTGGATAATACAAATAACAATTAACTATAATGGACTGGGAATCCTGTACAGGTATATTAGATAGAAAATTGGGGGTATAATACTGTAGGAAGGAATCTACAATAATGAAAAAACAGTTTACCCCACAACAGAAAGCCGCCGTAGCCATAGAAGCCATTAAGGGCGAATTAACTTTTGCCCAAATTGCCAGCAAGTACGAAGCCCATCCAACCCAGATTGGCCACTGGAGAAATCAAGGCTTGGAAATTTTAAAGACCAGCTTCACTGACAAAAGAAAAAAAGAAAACTTTGACCAGCAAAGAATCATTGACGAACTCTACAAAACCATCGGCCAGCGCGATATGGAGTTGGAGTGGTTAAAAAAAAAGTTACAGCCATTTGGACCACCAAAGTAAATAGTGATTAGTTGGTAATCCACTGGTTTGACCAGTGGACTCTAAAGGTTTGACCTACACGTAGATCCACAATAAAAAACATAGTAAACTTCTTAAGTAAGTTGGTGGCCTCACCC
>JBBRWU010000114.1:0-3150 GCA_038249015.1 Candidatus Doudnaibacteriota bacterium
CCGGAGCTTGTCAGTTTAATTAATTGCTGTTTTTCTTTTTTACTGAGCTTAATTTTATGTTTTTGTTGGTATTTGTTCATATGCCAACAGTATACCAGATATTGCCTCAACCATCAAAATTAAAAAAATGAGATACTAGGGCTGAATTCAGCCAATCTGTCAGTGCATGTGGCTATTATGGTAATCCCATGGGCCACAGCCAAACCTGAGATAAAGTTGAGAACTTCTTCTCTGATTCGCTTGCACCCACAATCAACAAATATTCAGATAAAGGTAGCGGGTCATTATGTAAATTCTTTTCTTGCAACTACGGAGGCAAAAAAGCACGGGGCAGATGATGCTCTAATGCTGGATCATCAAGGTAATGTGGCTGAAACATCTGTGGCAAATATATTTTTGATTAGCGGCGCAAACATTATTACGCCCTGTGCTAAAAATATTTTCGCCGGAATTACCAGGGATAGTGTAATTAAGCTTTGCAAATTTGCAGGGTCGACGGTTGCTGAGAGCGAGGTGTCATATGAAATGGCCCGCGCATCTGAGGGGATATTCATTGCAGGGACAGCCACAGAAGTGATGCCCGTGACAGATTTAGATGGACAGCCCCTAATAGTAAGTAGATTTGTTCAAAGATGTCGTGATCTTTACGCCTTGGCAGTTAAAGGAGAAATCCAGGAGTTTCAGCACTGGCTCACTTTCGTCGACTAGTTCCAAGCGGCTGGATTTTTCACCAGCCGCCCTAGTTTTAAAGAATTTTAAGCCTTATTTAAAAGATGTTATAATAGTAGTAATAGATTAATTTAAATAGTGCTTATTTAATAGAATTAATGGGTTATAATGCTATGAAAACAATTACTGATAAAAAACAAATTGATGAAATATTTAATCGCGGGGTGGTGGTAGATGTTTTGCCTTCCAAAGAGGAGTTTGTAAAAAAATTACAATCCGGAGAGCGGTTAAAAATTTATATTGGTGCCGATGCTACTTCTAATTCTTTGCATTTGAGCCATGCTAAAAATTATATGTTTTTGGAAGAGTTGCGTCTGTTGGGTCACGAAGTCACAATTTTATTTGGAGATTTTACCGCGCAAATTGGCGACCCTACCGGTCGAAATACTTCACGACCTCAGCTTTCAGAGGAAGAAATAAAAAAGAATGTTAAAAATTGGCTACTTCAAATTAAGCCTTTAATGAATTTTGCGGACAAAACCAATCCCCCGCTTGTGGCCTATAACAGCAAGTGGTTGTCCAAGTTAAGCTTGAATGACGTGGTAAAATTGGCTTCAAATTTTACGGTGCAGCAAATGATAGAGCGGGATATGTTTGAAAAGCGTTGGAATGAAAATGTGCCCATTTATTTGCACGAGTTTTTGTATCCCCTAATGCAGGGTTACGATAGTGTGGCGCTTAATACCGACGTGGAGATGTGCGGTACCGACCAAACCTTTAATGCCTTGGCCGGCCGGACGCTTTTGAAGCGCTTAAAAAATAAAGATAAATTTGTGGTGATTGTAAATTTAATGGCAAACCCGAAAACCGGCGCGCTAATGTCTAAAAGTCAGGGTACCGGAGTATTTTTGTCTTCGCCTCCCAATAAAATGTATGGTGCGATTATGGCTCAACCGGATGAGATGATTGAGGTTTTATACATCAATAACACCCGCTTGTCTTTAGCGGAAAAAGAAAGATTGCTCAAACAGGGTCCGCGTGATGCTAAAGCTAAAGTGGCGCTTGAAATTGTAAAAAAGTTTTATGGGGAAAAAAAAGCACAATTAGCAGAAGAGGCATTTGTGTCGCAATTTTCCAAAGGTGAATTACCGCAGGATATTGAACTGGTTATTCTACCCGCCAGTAAGTTTTTGATTTCCGAAATGATAGCAAACATAATGAAGCTTAGTAAGACCGAATCCCGGAGATTAATTACCCAGGGCGGAGTAAAAATAGATGGCGAAGTGATTAAGGTAGATGGAGAAATACAAATTACTTCAAAAGAAATTATTCTTCAGGTTGGCAAGCGTAGATACGCCAAAATCAAATCCAAGTAATTAAAATCCCCTCAGCCTAGGCCGAGGGGATTTTAATTTATATAATCGTTTCTTCTCCGGTGTCTTCATCCTTTTCAGTATCTTTGGGGGTTGTATCTTCTGTAACACTACCACCATCGGTAGCGTCCTTGTCTTGATCTTCAAAAAACATAAGTTTTTCCAATCCAAAAAGTTAATTTTAAATTGCTTTTTAAAATTATATCAATCAAATTTCCAAATGTCTATTTTATTGTTTCCAATTTGGCAAATTTGGTAGCGTGATGTCCGGCACAAAGGGCAATGGCCAAAGCGTCAGCCGCGTCATCCGGCTTGGGTGGTTTTTTTAAATTGAAGATTTTTTGCACCACAAACTGGACTTGTTTTTTATCCGCTTTTCCGTAACCGCAAATAAAGCTTTTAACTTGTAGCGGGGTAAATTCATAAAGCGGAATATGTTGTTTTTGGGCTAAATATAAAATTACTCCCCTCGCCTGACTAACGGTCATAACGGTTTTTTGGTTGGTGGTAAAAAATAATTTCTCAATACCAATAGCGTCGGGCTTGTACTTTTTTATCAGTTCTTCCATATCTTGCCCTAAAATAGCCAAGCGCTTGGCATCGGTGAGTTTTTTATCCGTAGTGATTACCCCAAAATTTAAAATCCCAAAACCGTTCTTTGTTTTGTCCTGTTTTATTATGCCAAAGCCCGTAGTGGCTGTTCCGGGGTCTATGCCTAGTATGACCATAACATTTAACATTTAACCGACTGCAGTTGCATAAAGTCAACTGTTTTAAAGGTTCGCACTGGTATGTACGCTAATTACATCTTCGTCGTTTTCAAGGTTCGCAAAGAGTGCGTCGACTTTGGGTTTTTGTTCTTCGGTAAGGTCGGTGCCTTGGCTTGATTCCTGAATAATTTCCGCGCGTGCTACATTGGCTCCGGCTGAGAGTAGCGCGGTTTTTATTTTGTATAAATTTTGCGGTTGAGTGTAGACTTCTAAGCCTTCTTCACTTTCCCGAACGTCGTCCGCGCCTGCATCTATTGCAACCATTTCCAGTTCCGATATTTTTGCATCGCGCTCCACTAAAATTTGCCCCTTGGTGCTAAACTGCCAGGCCACCGAGC
>JBBRWU010000115.1:0-3095 GCA_038249015.1 Candidatus Doudnaibacteriota bacterium
GCTGAACAACAAGTAGTAATTAAGTTAAAGTTTTTTGAAGATTTAAGTAACAGCGAAATTGCTGAACTCCTGCATAAAAACGAAGGCACAATACGAGTCACTATCCACCGAGCCCTAAGTAAAATGCAAGAACTTATTAAAAAGCAACAAGAGAACAAGTAGAATGGACAAAACAGCGGAACAATTAAATACAGCGCTGCAGCAGCTCAAGCAAAATCCAAATTTTAATTTGGACGCTGACCAAGCCGAGCTTTCTCCCTTGCTGGAACTCAGCAAGAGTCTTTTGGCTTTGCCAAAAAACCCTGTCCCTACCCCGCTAATGAACCACAAATACGCCACCAATCAAGTCAAACACTTGTGGTTTGCGTGGACACACATTTCCAGACTCGCCGCCGCTTCTACCGCTGCCATGCTATTACTTAGCGCTTTTGCCGTAACCGGCTATGCCGCATATAACAGCGCCCCCGGACAAACTCTATTTGTCGTAAAAAAAACCGCGGAAAAATTGCAAATGGTTTTGGCTTATAGCCAAAACCAAAAAGCCAGTTTGCAAATTGAAATTACCAAAAAACGCTTGGACGAAGCGCGAACAATTTTCCAAAATCCAACCAGTAATATTGTTCAGGAAAAAGCCGCGCTTACCGAATTAACCGACCAAACCCGCAACGCCATTGAAGTAATTAATACTGTAACTATCAACAATCCCAAAGCCGATAACAACCATCCCCTATTAAGCTCACTGGAAAATATTACCAAACAGCAACAAGTCTTACTTAAAGAAATTAAACCGGGCGGGGAAATTACCGAGGCCGCAGGCACTGCACTGGTTGCATTAAATCAAAACTCGGCAAAAATTTCCGAAATTAAACAATCCATTGCCATTGCAAGCAATGACCAAACCTTAGCCAAACTAAACGGGGACCCGGATTCAGTTGCGGTTTTAGGCACAATTAGCGAACTTATTAAAGATAAAATTACCGTCGAAAAAACTACTTTTGTAATTGGTTCGCAAACAACCATAAAAAATGCCGAGGGTAAAATTATAACCCTTGAAGCTTTAAAACCGGAAACCAAAGTAAACATTTCCGGGAAAAAAGATAAGGATGTTTTAATTGCCAAAGATATTTTAATTATTGGGGATTCTAACCCCGAAGTAAAATCCGCCACCACCACCGCTGATATTAAACCTTCCTCCTCCAGCACCAGCACAACCGCCATAAAACAATCTGACTTTCAACAACCCTCAACAACCCCCAACCAAGCGCAAGGCCTTTATATTTTTGAAGACCCTAACCCGCAATTTGTTAAATAGCTCTAATTCTGTTTCAAAGCGCGAAAAATCGTGCTTTGGGCTCAGGATACCAAACTTTAATCCTGAAACAAAAATAAAAACAGCACCTTTCTAGAGCAGGTGCTGTTTTGTTTTTTGTATACAAAATGTTATAATATATATGATTTTCTGGCAATGTGGCCACAGGCCACCCGAAGCTTTAGCGAAGGGTGGCGGAGAGGGAGGGATTTCCACCCAAGGCGGATAAACTTCTCATCCCCTTCACTATAATTCATTGGTTTGATAACCTCGTAAATATCGAACATATCAAATCAATGGCGGAGAGGGAGGGATTCGAACCCTCGGTACCCGTAAAGGTACTCCAGTTTTCAAGACTGGTGCACTAAACCACTATGCGACCTCTCCATAACCTATATATTTTAATCAATAAAACAAAATATGTCTAACGATAATCAAAAAAACATTTCCTGGCAAGCGCCGGAATTTCGCCATTATCCCAAAAATCCGGGATGGTACGTTACTTTAATTGCTGTTGCGATTTTAGTTATTGCCTTTTTTGTAATTGTAGAAAGCGATATTTTTGCCGCAGTAAGTTTAGGGATTATTACAATTTTAATAGTTTTATTCTCCCGTCAAACTCCACGCCTGGTTAATGTAGAACTAAATAGTAAAGGAATCAAATTTGACAATTTACAATACCCCTACAAGCAACTAAAATATTTTTGGGTGGTAAATAACGAGCGACATAAAACCATAAATTTTCATACCACCGCTTTTTTAAATAATACTTTAATTCTGGAACTAGAAGACCAAGAGCCGGAAAAAACACGGGAATTTCTTCTGCAATACCTACCCGAACACCACGAGACGGATGAAACTCCAATTCAAAGAATAATGCACAAGGTAAAGTTTTAGACCACAGATACGTAGACAGACACTGATAACATAGATTTTTAAACTTGTCTGTATTGGCAGGCAACAACTTTATAAAATTTAACAAATGGGCTTCGTAGCTCAGTGGATTAGAGCGTTCCCCTCCGAAGGGAAAGGCCGCTGGTTCGATTCCAGCCGAAGTCACCAAACAAGTCTGGCGAGTAAGTTCTCTTAAAATGATTACCCTCAATTCCAAAATTGAAGAACTCGCCAAGCTCTCCAAGCCGCAAATTGCGGCTTTGAAAAAACTTGAGCTTATAACAGCACAAGATTTATTAATGTATTTCCCCTACCGCCATTTGGATTTTAGTAAAACTAAAAATATTGTAGAATTATTACCGGGTGAAAATATTAGTTTAAAAGTTACCATAAAAAGTATTGCTTCTCGTTTTTCCTTTCACGGACGTATGAGTCTGGCAGAAAGCGTGGTTTCCGACCAGACCGGCTCTTTAAAAGTGGTTTGGTTTAACCAAGGCTATTTAGCCAAAACCCTATCGGCCGGTGATGAATTATTTTTAGCCGGAGCCGCGGAAATTTACAAAGGAAAACTACAACTCACCAACCCGATTTATGAAAAAGTCTCAGAATTTCCGGTGCACACTTCAAGACTGGTGCCCGTCTACCATTTAAAAGCCGGCCTTTACCCCAAAACCTTACGTAATCTTATAAGCACTGTTTTACCTTTGGCCAACCAGTTGGCGGATATTTTACCAGCCAGTACGGTTAAAACTTGCGCCCTGCCCACGGTACAGCAAACCGTTACACAAACACATTTTCCGGAATCGGAAGAACTTTTAAATTTAGCCAAAAAGCGTTTGGCTTTTGAGGAAATATTTTTCAGTCAATTAGCCGCGCAAAAAACCAAACTTGA
>JBBRWU010000116.1:0-3052 GCA_038249015.1 Candidatus Doudnaibacteriota bacterium
CGACATTGCTGTTTGTGAAGAGCTTCTGGGTAAAATTGCCAACGGAGAGACCTCAAGTTTGCCGGATTTTTTTGGCCAACTGGCGGAGCGCGGTTTGGATTACGCGATTTTGACCAGGGACTTTTTGGAATATTTACGCAAAGTTTTAATCTATAAAACTACAGGCGGAAAAATTAATTTTGCGCTAAAGGAAGAACGACTTAAGACAATTGAGGAACTTACATCTATTGTTACTATGAACGATTTGCTTTTTATAATTAGATTATTTTTAAGAGCGTATAAAGATTTACAGAGTTCACCCAATCCCCAAATGCCGTTGCTCCTTGCCGCGATTGAGGCGGCAATTCGCAAGTCGGAAAGCCAGAAAGTCGGAAAATCGGTCAACAAGACAGCAGGTATCGAAAAATCGGAAAATGTAAATTATGACAAGGCGGTAAAGATTCAGGAAAAAAACGTAGCCCAGCCGGAAACGAAAAGTGCTACAGTTGAAGTTAGTTCCCCGGCAATTTCTGAAGAAGACCAAAATTTTAATAATGCACTTGAACAACGACCGGAAATAAATATGTCGCTATCTGAGACTAAATTATTTTTTCCTCAGGTGATTGAAAAAATTAAAGTTATCAATAACCCGCTGTCTAACTTGATGCGGAATTCAAATTTGCTTAAAGTAGAAAACGGCAGAATCTATTTGGGTGTTAAATTTTTATTTAACAAACAAAATTTGGAAAGCCCAAAGAACGCCGCGTTAATTAATTCCACCATTGAAACGGTTTGCGGAAAAAAATTAGCCATTTGCGTGCAAGTAGAAAAAGCGGAAGCCGAAGCGGAAATAGGAACAGTGGAAGCTTTAAACCAAGCCTTGCAAGTCTTTGGCGGGGAATTGATAGACTAATAATTACGCCTGCCTGCCGTCAGGCAGGGAAATATAATACTGTGGTATAATATAGTTGTATTATATGAAAATTTTTAGCTTGGAAACAAAAAAACATTTGGTGGGGTGGAGTGCTGGGATGGGGTTTTTGACGTATTTGATTATTGCCAGTATCTATTTTGCAGAATCAGTTAACGTTTGTACTTCTACAATAAATGATGTATTGTGTTTACTGGATTTAGATCAGCGATTCAAAATATTTTTTCCTTTTGGGGTTTATAAGAATGGATTTTTAAATATTCTTTTTTGGATTTTAGTTGGATTTATTATTTTAAGTTTAGTCAGATATTTTAGAAAGAAAAAGAGTCAAACAACGCCAAAACAGAATTAGCAGGTGCAGTAATCTCCTCCTCTTCGAGTCCGAGCCTGAGGGCTCGTTCCTCAGAGTCGAGGACTGGAACAGGAGGAGTACCACCCGAAGGGTGGGGAGGTGGTAGCAGGTAATGGACTATTTATTTAATAACAGTGGCAGTAAATACTTAAGACAAAAACTTCGCAACAGTCTCGGGCTTCCCGAAATCATTCTTTGGAAAGAGATCAAGGGCTCAAAGTTAGGTATAAAATTTAGAAGACAATACGGTGTTGATTCTTTTTCCATAGATTTTTATTGTCCGGAACTGCGTTTAGGAATTGAGTTGGACGGAGCTACACATGATAACCCTGAAAGTTCCCTCAACGACGAACAACGAACAGAATTTATCAAGAATCAGAATATAAAAATTATATGGTTTCAGAATAAAGGTTCCTCGGAGCAGAACCCCGAGGTATTAATCGGAAGTTCTACTTTTCGCAGTCCGCCTAGGGCGGACGAAGTATTGAACCTGTATTTCCGCCAGAGGCGCCCGCCTGCCGGCCGGCAGGGATCCGCCTCTGGCGGAAGCTCAACAACCTCGGCTCGCTCAAGCCTCAAAGGCTTGGCTCGCTCTACGTCGCTAATAAAGATATTTTTAATAACTTAAACGGGGTTATTGAAGAAATTAAGAAGCATTTAAAATAATTTTTACCACCCCGTCTCGCTGTGCGAGCCACCCCTCCTGTTCCAGTAGGGGTGACTCGCACAAACCACTATGTTAGAAACAAAAGAACAAAAACAATATTTTGCGGGAACCATTGTACTCATTGTTATTTTGAGCGTTATTTCGTTTTGGCATAAACCGGATTTTATAGTAAAAGATACGGCAAAAAACACCAAGCCTTCCGCAGAGTATCTGGATTCACAGGCGTATTTGAACTATTTAAATACTTTAAAAATTGACAAACAGGCCAGTCGTGAACTGTTTCAAACCATTATTACCGAAGATGAAATTAAACAGGAAGTGGTAAAAGCTTTGGCAGCCGACAAGCCGGTAGTGGTGCCGGTTATTGGAAATGAGAAAATTAAAATTAATTCCGCTAACACCGCTTCGGCCGTGAGTCAGTATTTAACCGAGAGCATTAGCGAGGCCTATAGTTTTAACAATAATACTTTGAGCCAGGCAGGGGATTTATTTGGAACGCAAAAATCTACAGTTCAGGAACTGGCGCCAAAGTTAACCGAATTACAAAATAAACTCTATGCTTTAAGCGTGCCAAAAGATGCGACAGCTTTGCATAAATCATTAATTACCGCTTATTCGGCTTATGCCGACTTGCTTTCATCGGCTCAAAAGTTTGAGCCTAATGATTATACAAAAAATGACGCAATTTGGCCCGAGGTATATAAAAATTATGTCATTGCCAATACAGCGGCCAATAATTATTCCACGGAATTAAACAAGTTGGCCGGCAAATACCAAATCGCCTATGTTGCGGTAAACGATTACTATGCCGACAGCGGTAAAAGCGCGGGGCCAAAAAATATTTTTATCCCCGAAGCCAAAGCTTTTTTGGGACTTGCATGGAGTTTTACCATTGGCGACATTCCGAGGATTATTATGGATTCGGTAAAGGAAGGTTTGCGCGCGGCCTTTTTGGAATTTATGGGCTCTATGTTAAATAAGCTGGTAACCAAAATCGAACAAAATTATATTGTTACCAATTTTTTGTATTATACCGACGCCTTGGTTAACGGGCAGTACACTGACGACTACTTAAATAAATATGTGAATGATAATTTAGATAGGCAAATTATAAAAAAGTTTA
>JBBRWU010000117.1:0-3034 GCA_038249015.1 Candidatus Doudnaibacteriota bacterium
GGCGGAAATGTGAAGGCCTTTGTCGACAGAAAAGGCCCTTAGATATGCGGGGGCAAAACTATAGCATTTTCTGGTCTTTCCCAGGAATTTCCTAAATTCCAGTTTAGAAGCGATCACATTATGTATTGTACCTTCTATTTAAAGCCAGCCAAGTTAATTTGCCGGTTTTTTAAAAAAGTTGTATAATAAAATAAATAATCTAAAATAAGAAACAAAAATATATGGTAAAAAAATCTTTGTATATTTTTCTTACTTCACTTTTGGGCGTATTGCTTTTTTTAATCTTGCATCGCTTGTGCGTTTTCTTTTATTTTTACCTGCTTGCCGGTGGGTATGTAACCGCGGGTATGAGTTACTTGCAGTTTTTGGTGTTAGATTATTTTACTTTGTTAATAGTACTTATGTTTGGCGCCTGGTACGGTATTTGGCTGGGAATGTACTGGTTTGAGAAAGTCTATGTGGAAAAAAGTCATGGCGGGTTTATGCACCATGTTTCCAATAAGTATTTGTTTCGTACCCCAAAAAATTTGGAAAGTAAAATGTCCACATTAAAGAAAAAAATAGAAAATGATTTATGGCGGTTGGAAGACTTAGCCGAAGCCGGTATAAAAGTTGTAACTACTCCGGCACCGATTAAGCGCAGAGTGGTAAGAAAAACTGCGCCTAAAAAACTTAAAACTGTAAAGTAGAATTTTATGACAATGAAAAATCTATTTTTATACTCTTTTTTGCAATGGGTATTTTTTAGCATATTGAAATATCTATTTTTCAACTATCAGATTTTGTCTAACTCTGGCTGGCAGAATATTTTGTTTTGGTTGCTTGCGGCCGCAATTTCCGCGGCTTTTGCCCGACGGTTTGGGGTAATTAATTTTCTGGAAGCTATATTTTTAATTATTATCTGGACTCTGGGTGACTTACTGCTGGATTTGATGCTTTTGAGCATTTACACCGGCTTGGGAATTTTTTCTAAAGTTGAATATTGGGTTGGTTTTTTTGTTTTTGGTTTATCCATATTATTTTTCCACAAAAAGCGCCATATTCATGTGCGTAAATTGCTTGCCCATAGCCATCATGGACATCATTAGGCAAAATATAGCATTTAGGAAAGGAATAGCGTATAGGCGCTTTCGCGGCGCGAGTCTGGTGTATCCAGACTTGCGCCGTTTTCGTATTTGTAATATTATAAAGGTGAACGAATGAACACCTAGCATACGAAATAATGAAAGGACTGTAAAAGTTTCGCATAAAATTTCGTAGATTCGTATATCTTTCGTAATTTCGCATTATAAATTTATTATGCAACCCATTATATTCCATCTCGACATGAACAGTTATTTTGCTACCGCGGAACAGCAGGATAATCCTGAGTGGCGGGGTAAGCCTTTGGGCGTGTGCGAACATTTGGGCGGAATAATTATTGCCGCCAGCATTGAGGCGAAAAAATGGGGTATAAAAACCGGAACGCCCGTTTGGGAAGCGCGCAAGCTTTACCCGAAAATTATTTTAACGCACACCCGGGCGGAAGCGTACCGTAACTATAATCGCAAGTTGGTAAAATTGGTTTCCGATTACGTTAGTGAAGTGGAGGTGGCCAGTATAGACGAGGTGTATTTGGATATGACGAAGAGTTGTAATGTCAAAGGGTTAAGGGCTAAGGGTATAGGGTTAAGGGCTAAGGGTATAGGGTTAAGTGATTATTATCAGGTTAATCCGTTTGAAGAGGCGGTAAGGATTGCGCAGGAAATAAAACAGCGCATGAAAACAGAGGTGGGGGATTATTTAACTTGTAGTATTGGCATTGCCGACAATAAGTTATTGGCAAAAATCGGGTCAGATTTAAAAAAGCCGGATGGGATAGTGGTAATAACAATAAATCAAAATGCAAAAATCAAAATGCAAAATTTAGGAGTTTCTAGCTTTGCTAAAAACGAACTATATAATCAGTTAAAATTAATCGACATCCCCGGGATTGGCAGGAGAATGGAGAAAAGATTGAATGCTTTGGGGATTAGGTCGCTGATAGATTTAAAAAATTATCCGCAAACTTTGCTGGTCTCCGCTTTTGGTATAAACGGTCACCATCTTTACAATATGGGACAGTTAGCCTCGTTAGAAAATAATTCTTTAAGAAATTTGTGGACAGGCGCAGGTAAGTCAGAGGGCCCTTTTAATAATGAAAGCGCTAGTTTTCTAACGGGGCTAAACGGCAGTTGGAAATCTGTAGTTCACCAAGAGCGGGAAATAAAATCCATTGGCCATATGTACACTTTACCTAAAGAGTACCGTGAGCAGAAGTTTTTTGCCCCCGTGTTGTATAAATTGTGTGAAATGGTGGGCCGGCGTTTAAGGAATAAAAATTTGTCGGGAAATATTATTTATTTTTATTTGCGGGATAAAAATAATGAAGGTTGCGGGGAAAGCCGGCGGTTGGGTTTTTATATTTCCGACGGCCGGGATATTTTTATGCAATGTATGAAAATATATGAACGGTTAAAAACAGGTAGCTTGGAATTTAAGCTTATTGGTGTAACCGTAGCAGGACTATTACCGACCAGTCATCAACAAAGTTTATTTAAAGATGACGCCAAAAAAGACCAGGTGGTAAAGGCCTTGGACGCGATTAATAAAAAATATGGTGATTTCACCGTTTGTCGGGCGCCAATTTTGGCCGCGGGGAAAGTTTTCCACGACAGTGTGGGGTTTGGCAGAGTAAAAGAGATTTAAAATTATAGGACTTACACAGGATCATATGGAATAGTGCCATGGTTGTAAGTTAGTGGATTTAAGTTTTAGTATTAAGCGCCACCTTAAGCGTAACTTCCACAACCCTTATGCTTTAAATTAGTACCATTGTGAGCGGAAGCGAAGAATCGCTTATGTAAGGGACTCCTCACTTTGTTCGGAGTGGTTAAATTCCATATGATCCCTTACGCACCGTCACTTTTTGGGCTGGCGGAGGGAAGTGTCTAAGAGCCTATCCACAGTCTCTTAATTCCGCCTCAACAGCAAAGATATGAATGCCAGCACAACC
>JBBRWU010000118.1:0-2980 GCA_038249015.1 Candidatus Doudnaibacteriota bacterium
AGTCCCTTATATAAGCGATTCTTCGCTTGCGCTCACAATGGTTTTTATTCAAGGCTTAAGGGGTTGCTGAAGTCACGCTCAAGGTGGCGTTTAATAGCAAGACTTAAATCCGCTAACTTACAACCATGGCCATATTCCATATGGCCCAATTTTATACCGTAAAGATGTTAAATTATTTCCCAGATGGTCACCATCAGGGGGTTAATAAATATCAGCCTCAAAATTTTTAAATCACCTTAAAATTGCGTATGGCTCTAAGCTTCCAATCATAATTAAAAAAATTATATGGATGAACAATTTGACGAAAATGCCCCGGATTTGCGAAATTTGTCCGACTTAATGTCGAATAAAATAAATCCGGAAGCTACTGAGAAAAAAGACGATTCGCAATCTGTTTCTTCTCAGGGGGTTACAGTAACCCAAGTGGTCTTGTCAGTTGTAATACTTCTGGCGGTATTAGTTGCGGTATACTTTTTTTTACAAAAAAAACCCGCTCCGACATATCTACCTAACCCGGCTGTTATGTCGCCCGGCAGTATGCCGTTTAATCCAGCTTCGGATAATAATAGCATAAAAAAATAACAACCCGCGTATGAATTTATGAAGAGAGGGTCATCCTCTTGTGGGGCAAGAGGATGACCCTCTAGTAGACTCTAGTAGAGCCATTTTATTTTGAATTCACCAATAATCTATGCAATCAAATAAAAATCAAACAGGCTTTACCCTTATTGAGCTCTTGGTGGTTATTGCCATAATTGGCCTTTTGGCCAGTGTGGTTTTGATTTCTTTAAACAGTGCTCGTACCAAGGCTAAAGTGGTGACAGCCGCTCAAACGCAACGCCAACTGCAAAAAGCGGTGGAGCTGTATTATGATGATATGGGGTTTTATCCGCCGGATGTCGGTCGTGGTACAGACCCGGGTTTTAGTACACCCTTAGCCTATAATGCCGATAGCGGACTAAATTGCAATACAAATCCCGCGGACTGTCCAATTTGCAGTGCTCCTCAATGCCCCGATGATTGGATAGTTAAAGTCCAGTCCAAATGGCGCGGGCCTTATATTGCCAAATACCCTCAAACTACTCCCTGGGGCGGTAAGTACGACTATAACTATTGGCCTGCCGGCGCCGGCCGTTATATAGACCAGAATACCGGTAATATTTGTCAGGTTTTGCCCGGAATTTATATGGGTGTTCAAGGCGATTATACCGATGGTAATATGATACCTCAAAACGCTGAAAAAATACTTTTAGATCAAAAACATGATAACGATAATTGTCTTAACGGTGAGTCGGAAATGCTCTTAATGGGATTATAATGAAAATTAGTATGAAGAGAGGGTCATCCTCTTGCCCCACAAGAGGATGACCCTCTAGTAGACTCTAGTAGAGCCATTTTATTTTGAATTCACCAATAATCTATGCAATCAAATAAAAATCAAACAGGCTTTACCCTTATTGAGCTTTTGGTAGTCATTGCCATTATTGGTCTTTTGTCCAGTGTGGTTTTGGTGGCACTAAATGGCGCTAGGATAAAAGCCCGAGATGTCAGAAGGCGAGCAGATTTAAAGCAAATTTCCACCGCGTTGGAGTTTTATTTTGATAAATACGGAACTTATAAAACCTTAGGAGGCGGTTGGCGAAGCGTATTTGCCGATCCGACTTCCGCTTGCGGTTGCGGTTGGCTTGGTTATCAGGATGGCGGTTCTTATCCTTTGGCGGTAACCCAGGTTTTAAAAAATGAAGGTTTTATGGCCACACCCCTTGTGGACGACCCTAATACTACTAAGCGCCCGGGATATATGATATATTTATGTGATAATGATAAGAGTTATTCTATTTCTGCGACTTTAGAAAAACCCACAGTAGATGACATTGCCCATGTGCAAACAGTTTGTAACGGCACAGGAGCCAATAGCATATATACAAATTATGGAAAAAATTTCGCTTTACCTTAATTAAGTAAACTATATGTAAATTCGTTGATAGAATTTTATTGTCATCCGGTTTCCATTTAAGTTTAAAGTTATGAAAAACAAATTTAGAAAATTCAATTATAATATTTTTAAAATCCCGGCAACAAATAAAACCGGAACGGGTTTTACTCTAATTGAACTCCTGGTAGTTATTGCCATTATTGGTCTTTTGGCAAGTGTGGTATTAATTTCGTTAAATGGGGCTAGAAAAAAAGCGCGGGATACCAAGCGTAAAGCGGATTTAGCGCAAATCCAAAAAGCTTTGGAATTGTATTATAATACTTACGGCGGATATCCGTCTTCGGCTTGTCCGGCTGTGGATTATAAAATAAAAAATAGTTTGGCACAAGAACCTAAAATGGCAAATATTATTGCAAAACTTCCGGCAGACCCTATTGCTCCGGGGGATTGTTATAATAACCAATATCTATATTTAAGTGACCAGTATAATAATTGCACGGCCGGAAATAATGCACTTGCCACAAATTATGTTTTATACGCTACTTTGGAAGACCAATCCGTCAGTAATTTAAGTAACGCCGGTGCCGATGCCTGGCTTGCAGGAGGAGCCGGGGCTTGTGGTGTTACTGCGCGGCCGAACTATAGAGTTGGTACTTACAATTAATTTTTTCTTGGTATAAATTTTCAATATTACAAAGTATGTTAAGTTTAAAAAGAAATCAAAATAGTAAATTTCAAAGAGGCCTCATCTCGTCTTGTCGTTCTTTTTGGGCTCAAAAAAATCGAGAAGGTCTTGCTTCGCCCCAAAGCGCTGGGGCGGGTTTTACTCTAATTGAACTCCTGGTAGTTATTGCCATTATTGGTCTTTTGGCAAGTGTGGTATTAATTTCGTTAAATGGGGCTAGAAAAAAAGCGCGGGACGCTAAAAGGATTGCCGATATGAAACAGATTGTAACCGCTCTAAGTTTTTATTATGATGACAATTTATCTTCTTACCCTCCGGTCAATCCCGAGGCTCAAGGAGCCGGAGGTTGGGAAGTCAGC
>JBBRWU010000119.1:0-2911 GCA_038249015.1 Candidatus Doudnaibacteriota bacterium
GAACTTACATCAGGGAACAGGAAGATGCGGATAAAAATCAAGGTAATTTTTAACAATTAAGCTCGGGTGATGGGGAAGGCTGCCCTTGGGGCAGCTCACGCCCATTAAGCCACCAGCTTCGCTGGTGGTGTCTCACTTAATCGAATTACCCGAAGTCCCCTATTTCGATAATTCTGACATTGATGCGGTAAAAGAAAAAGAAGCGGGAAAAATTATTAAACAACTTCCCGAAGGTGGAATTGTTATATTACTAGAAGAAAAGGGAGCTTTACGTAACTCCAAAGATTTCGCGACCTTTTTAGAACGGACCGGTGGTTTGGGAAAAGAGTTGGTATTTGTGATTGGAAGTGGTGTGGGGCTTTGCCCCAGTTTGAAAAGTTACAGTAATTATTCCATGTCTTTGTCCCCCCTTACTTTTCCGCATAATTTTGCGCGCGTTTTGTTAGAGGAACAAATTTATCGCGCGTGTACTATTTTGGCCGGTAAAAAATATCATAAATAAGCTACAGAAAAAAGATATTGCATATCTACAGATGCCTACAGAAATTAATCCCTTACTTCGCGGAGGGGTTTTTTTGATTAGTTTCGGCTGCAATAATTCCTAAAATAACCCACAAGAGCATTTGGGTTTGTTGAAGGGTGTAAAAGTAGTGGTCAAATTGCATTAGGATGAGGAAACAAATTAAAACAGTTGTAAGTAGTAAGTTGTAAGTAGTAAGTTTAGTTTGCAGTTTGCCTGTTCTGAGCTTGTCGAATGGGTAGCTTATAGCTTTTAGGTGTGAGAAAAATATCCAAATCAAAATCAGTGCACCGGGAACGCCAAGTTCGGCTACGGTCAGGAGAAAATAGTTATGCACCGGTTGGTTTTGCCAAGGCCAGAGTTTAATCACAGAATATTGTTGCATGTGAAGCACACTCTCCCCTATTCCAACACCAATAACCGGATGCTGTTTTATCATCTGCCAAGCTGTTTTGACATAAAATACTCTTTCAATGGAAGCTTGATCAGTTATTGTTGATCGGGTTAATAGGTATGGTTTAAATATTATAAAGGAAAATAGACAAGAAATAATAATTAAAAAAGCAGAAGTTGCAACAGCTTTTTTATATGTTTGCTGGTTTTTAATAGCCAAATACCCTAATAATATAATCAAACCAACTCCTACCGCTAAAAATCCTGCTCTTGAGAAAGTTACTGTAAGACCGACTATATTTATAAACAAAGCCAAAGAATAAACTATTTTTTGGTATTTTTTAGCAGAATTAACTAATAGATAAAGGGAAATTAAGATTCCTACTGTCAAAAACGCTGAAAGCAGGTTTGGATGAGGGAAAGTGCCGTATCCCCTAATATATTTTGTTCCACCTGAAACAATTTTAGCCACCCCAATAATCTCAGGAGATAGTAATTGCTCTCCTATTCTTCCCAAACCCAAGGATTTTTGGATAACAAACTGCCAAACTGCCAAAATTGACTCAAAACTAGTGAAAATCAAGAAAAATTGGTAGAATTGCTGTTTTATGCCCGATTTATTGAATAAATAGACAGTTGTTCCATATGCAACAATTAATTCCAGATATTTAAAGAAAAACCACCAATTTAACTCAGAAATATTAGAGAAATGTGAAAAAAGTCCTAAAATAAGCCAGATAATGAATATCCATAATCCTTTATCTGTAATCTTTGACCAACCATGCCTGCCCAGTAAGATGTCCTGTTGATTATTATCAGGATTTTCCAATTGATTACCCTCTTGTTTATAAGGAATTTTGGCAGAAAATGAATTATTTGTGCGGGGTGGTGAAAAAGCAAAAAGAACGGTCAAAAATAAGAAAATATCGCTTAAATATAAGGAAATAGAGGTAAAATCGGAATAAGCGCCAGTTTGAAAGGCATCTTTTGTGGGGAAAACATACCGAATAGAGAAAAAAAGACTGCCTAAAAATAGAAAATAGAAGATTTTAGCGATATTTAGCTTATCCATGAGGTTTGTTAGCAAGTAGGAATTTATTTGACTAATTTAATCAGTTATTGTATAAATAATTGAATAGCAATATACTTAATTCTAACATAAGTCTTGAATATATGTTATAATTTTCGCAATTGCTTCGCCCTCGTAGCTCAATGGATAGAGCAAATCCGTCCTAAGGATGAGATGTAGGTCCGATTCCTGCCGAGGGCACCAAATACTGGTTATTAAATTTATAAATTAAAACAAAAAATATGATTGAACAAGACCTCAAAGCATATTTAGTAGAGATTAATCAACATTTGGCCGAAATTCGGGCCAAAAAAAATCCGGGAATTTGGCGAGCTTTTTTCAACGGAATGTTTAGCGGGCTTGGGTATGTTGTCGGGTTGGTATTGGTTGTTGTGGTTTTAGGCTGGGTTTTAAATAAGACGGGTATGTTAAAGCCATTTCAAGACCAAATGAGTAATTTTACCAGTTTAATTGATTCAGCAAGAAAATTAATTCCACAAGATTCTAAGACAAATAATCAAAATAATTTAAACCCGGGGAGCGGGGGAGAGACTACGGTAACTTTGCCGGATGGCAGGCAGATAAAAGTTAATTTGCCCAATGGGTATTGATAAAAAATCAAAAACAAGATAGACTATTTAAGCAATTATTTTTTAAAGTTAATTGTAAATTGTTAAAAGTTTTTTCAAGGGCCTGTAGTATAATGGTAATACGGGACTATGGCATAGTTCAGTCGGGGGTCCGATTCCCCCCAGGTCCACCAAGGAAGTATATTTTTAGTATTCTATGGGACTGTTGCCAAATGGCATTTTGACTGCAATTTGAAAATTTTGACCACTCGGCCAATCCGCCTTAGGCGGACCGCTTACCTTTCAGGTAAACATCAAAATTTGTTTTGCCCGATTGCCTCAAAATTCTCAAATTTCGCC
>JBBRWU010000120.1:0-2879 GCA_038249015.1 Candidatus Doudnaibacteriota bacterium
AAATCTCTCCACTATTGTTTTTGTCCTGTAGGGGTGAGCTTTCCTGTCCTCCGTATCCGCCTAGGCGGAGAAGGGGGGGGGGAGCTTATGTTGTTATTAGCCTGACTTTGCTGATGATTATCAATTTTATTCAAATCACAAAATCGGAATTTAATTAGCGCAGGAGTATAAATTAATTCCAAAATGGCCGGCCTAGGCCGGCGGCCCCTAGATAAGTATCAATCTCAAAATATTTTAACCACGGCAAAATTGCGTATGATCCGAACTTGCCCGCTAAATTATTGAGACAGTCTACGCGACTCTGTAATTACAGAGTCGCGTAGACTAGTTTTGATATGGGGATTTATTAAAATCTATAAAGTGGTATAATTTATTTATGGTTGGTGAAAATTAATAATTCTAAATATATGGAGAAATATGCCAAGGTAAATATTTCAAGTTTGATAAAGTCAGGGACACCAAAACAAAAGTTTACATTAAGCAATGAAGAAATAAAGTTTTTAGAAAATATTGCCCAAGCCATTTTGGTCGTTACTGTTTTAGCCGGTGCTGTAACTATTGCCGCTGTTGCGCCAAACCTTTTTCAATTATTGGATAAAGTTCCTTGGCGAAAGAAAACTTACTCAAATTGGAATACTAAAAGAGAAGAACAGAGGAAAAAAATTTCCAAATCTTTTTATTACTTAAAAAGTAAAGGTTATATTACTTTGGAACCTTGCGGAGAAGATTTTACTATTAAAATTACCGGCAAAGGTGAAAAGCAAATTGATAAAATGCAATTTCGGTTTATGCAAATTCAGCGGGCAAATAAATGGGACGGTCACTGGTGGCTGGCCCTTGCGGATATTCCTTCTAATCCTTACCGCTCCAACGCTGACCTGTTTAGGCAGAAAGTTAAAAAGTTGGGATTGTATCCATTACAGCGAACGGTTTGGGTTTATCCATTTGACCCTAGGGAAGAAGTTGGGTTTACATCTGCTTACTACAAAGTGGAAAGGTTTGTGACTGTGATGGAAGTAGTGTCCTTAGACCCCGAAGACTTAAAAAAGTTACAGGAGCATTTTAAAGAAAAAAAGGTTATCTAATTTTTTTTAAAATCTTTTGATAGTTTGTTTTTTATTCGCGACGTAGAGCGGGCGTCCCGATTCATCGGGACCGAGCCGAGGGTGTTAAACTTCCCGATAAAAATCGGGACTGTGAGGAACCTTTATTTAGTCTACGCGACTCTGTAATTACAGAGTCGCGTAGACGGGTAGAGAATTAGGGGTCATATGGAATAGTGCCATGGTTCTAAGTTAGCGGATTTAGGTCTTAGTATTAAGCGTTATCCTAAGTGTAAACCCCCACAACCCTTAGGTCTTGAATAATTTCCCCAGATGGTGCCCATCTGGGGGTCTAATAAAAACCATTGTGAGCGCAAGCGAATAATCGCTTATATAAGGGACTCCTCACCTTGTTCGGAGTGGTTAAATTCCATATGACCCAGAATTAGGTTTTAAGATTTTTGATCAGGATGAGTAATGGAGTTTGTAGTATCTTAATTTTTCCAGCTTATAAGTGGCTCTCTAGCAAGATACCACCGGTCGGGCGTTTATGCCATAAAAGAAAATTTTGGCTGTGGAAAAGGCAGAAAAAGCCTAAATTCCTCAAGTTTTACAAAATTTTGTAGTTTTTGAAAAATATGGTATAATTTTATTAGAATTTGTTAAGAAAAATAGCTATTCCTTAAGCTTTTTTAATATCTTGGTTAAGAAACTAAAAATAAAAATTTTGAGCAAAAGCATAGCTTATTTTGTTTTGGCGGTTTTGCTGGTATCAATCGCCGGTAATTTTTTGTCGCCTAAACAGGCTAACGCCAGCGGAAATGTTTATTATTTTGCTGATGTTATTTTTACAGAAAATATACAAGTAGCCAAAGATTTAAATGGTCCCTGGACAAGTCAGAATTTTATTAGAGTCGGTCAAGATGCTGATTTTTATGTAAAGGTCACGATCGCCCTCACCTCTTTGAAAGACATAAACGGAGCATTACAGCAAACATTGACCTTAAATCAAGACCAAATATATTTTTCAGGCGCTACAAATTTTAATAAGACGATAGTTGGTTTTGGGCCTAGTTTAATATCAAAAGTTGATCCTGTTTACTTAGATAAAGTTATTAAGGATACCGGTCAGATTCCACCGTTGCCCTGTTATCAGGAAAGTGTGGCATCGGGCGGCAAAATAGCTACAGTGGCAGTAGTCGTTGCAAGTGCAGCGGCGCTCACAGTATTTACTGGTGGCGGTGCTGCGGTAGCTGCAGGAGCGACAGCTGCTTTTGGTACTTCTGCGGCTGGCTCTGGTGCTTTGGCCGCTGCTTTATTAACTTTGGGAACTTCAGGAGCCGCCGCAGGGGCAACTGCGGGTGCTATTGGGGGTGCTGCGGCAGGGGCTGCTTATTCAGCCGTTCCGCTTACTGGCAACACTTATGTAAAATGTGATAGCCCTTTAAGGCCGGATTCAGCCAGCGGAGGCGGAACAAAAAGTTCTTATCAGGTTGGACAGACTGTTTATGAAAATGTAATTAAAATTCCTAAGGATTCCTATGCGTCAAGTTTGGGTTTATCTCAGGTTGCATCTTCGTCTAATAATAGCGCGACAGAACCGGTAAATGAATTTTATGTTGTACCCGATACTTATTTTGAAGTTTGGAACGGCTTAAGATCTAATGATTTTACCACCTCCATAGGGGCAGGAAAAAGTGTTTATGTACAGCTTTATCAGAAACAGGCTGATGCTACCGCCCATGCGAGTGATGCCGTGCCTTCTGTGGTTCCGAATAACGGTTCAAATACGGGATCGGGGCAAGATGTCGGGGGAGGTACTGGAAGTCCTATGAT
>JBBRWU010000121.1:0-2807 GCA_038249015.1 Candidatus Doudnaibacteriota bacterium
AAACCAAGAAGCCAAGGGGCATCGTCGGCCGAGACTGCCAATACAAATGCGCCGGGGTGGTTAAAGTTTTTAATTTCCTGAATTTCCTGCCGGCTAATTAACGGCTGTTTAGTAAAGGTAAAATTAAATGCCTGCCAGGATAAAAAAATGATTATAATTCCCAAAGCAATTTTTTTTGCCCGGGAGGAATAGGTGAGCTGACTTAAAAAATACGCGCTGTAAAAAATTAAAGATAAATCTAAATAAATTAAAAATCGTCGATAAAAAGGTAGCTGAAAAATAAACCAAGTGACACAAAGAACTGTAAAAACGGTTATAATTAAGGGCTGTTTTCGTTTAATATATAAATATATTCCCGGCAGACCAAGTAGCAAAAAAGGCCATAAAATTTTAAATAAATTTTGCCCGTCTAAAAATAAGCCGGAACGTACATAGGTGTTGTGGTTTTGGATTAAATCAGATGTGATATTTTTTACCTGTGGGAGAAATAGTCCGATAAAAATAAAAGTCAGCAGGACGAGTAAATACTTTAAGAAGAAACGATATTTTTTTTCTAAAATTAACTCAACGGCAAAAGTTATGGATAAAGTCAGCAATAAAATAATTAAAGTTGTGCGGTGGGTTAGAGCCACGGCTAAAATACTTAAAGATAAGAGCCACCAATTTTTACTAGTGTAGAATTTAAAAGCTAAAATTAAAAATGGCAAAGCCGCCCAGCTTTTCCATAAAAACATGGTGTAACTTTCTGCCTGAACAAGAGAAATTGCGCAAAAAAATACGGCCAGTATTCCGGCGGTTTTATTTTTACCAAATAACCAATAAAAACTTAAGGCCAGCAGAACACTAAAGATTAAATAGAGTTGGTTAATTATAATATTCGGAGGAATGAAAAAAATTTTGGCCAAATAAAATAACGGGTTGCTGTATCCGCCCCAAAGCGCCACTAGCCAGCCGGTCGGCGAAAGTGGGTTTAAATGCGAGGCGGCATATAAATAAAAACCATAATCATAGCCAAACGAACCAATAGAGCCTTTTAGCAAGGGGATGGCTCGAAAGGTCAAAAGCAAAGCCAAAACTAAAAATAAGTAAGTTGTATTAAAGTTTTTTGTTTTGGTTTCAGGCTTGTTCATCTTGGCTTAATTATATCAGGTCTTTTTGAAATTGCTATATTTTTTAAGCCAAATTCAGTATAATAATGTTATGACTATTCCAAAAACTTTTCGATATATGCTGGTGGACGGCAATGCTTTAATTCACCGCGGTTATCATGCCATACCGGTTTTAAACACCAAAAGCGGGGAGCAAACCAATGCGGTTTACGGTTTTACCATGATTCTGCTTAAGGCAATAAAAGACATTAAACCCACCCATATTGTTTGTACGTTCGATTTGGCCGGGCCGACTTTTCGGCACGAACAGTATAAAGAGTATAAAGGAACTAGGGTAAAAGCCGACCAGGAACTATACGATCAAATTCCGCGAGTTAAAGAAGTGGTACGAAATTTAAATATTCCTATTGTGGAAAAGCAGGGTTTTGAAGCGGATGACTGTTTGGGGACCTTGGCCGTAACTATTCATAAAGCCGACCCCGAAGCAGAAGTAATAATTGTTACCGGGGATTTGGATACTTTGCAGTTGGTGAATAATAAAGTTCGGGTCTATACTATGCGTAAAGGCATATCTGATACCGTAATTTACGACTCCAAGGCCGTGCGCGAGCGTTATGGTTTAGCGCCGGAGCAGATGGTAGACTATAAAGCGCTGCGTGGTGACCCGAGCGATAATATTCCGGGCGTAAAAGGGATTGGGGAAAAAGGCGCCGGTGATTTAATTAAAAAATTCGGCAGTTTTGAAGGGCTATATCAAGCGATTAAGCAACAGACAATAGGCGATAGAATTAAGCCCAGGATTTTATCTTTACTAACTGTACAGGAAGAACAGGCGAGGATGTCTTATCAATTGTCGCAAATAGATTGTGCCGTGCCTTTGGAAATTAACACACCTCAATATGATTTAGATGCGGTGCATTTGCAGGCAGTAGTAAAATTATTTCAGGATTTGGAATTTAGAAGTTTGGTGGGTAAGCTGCCGGGCAATACCACCCCGCCCCGCTTCGCGGGACACCCCTCCTTGGCAGGAGGGGAGAATAAAACCCTCTCTGTCACGTCTGACGTGACATCTCCCCCGGAGGGGGAGAAAAATAAGGTGCTTCGCGCTATGCAGGATTACCAGTTGGTTGATACGGAAGAAAAACTACGTCAGTTAATAATAAAAATATCATCGGCAAAGGAAATTGCCATAGATACGGAAACCACCAGTTTAAATACCATTGATGCAAAATTGGTTGGTATTGGATTCTCAATTAAAACGGGCGAGGCTTTTTATGTGCCTGCGGATTTGGCAATACAGTCAACAGAACTAAAAAATATTTTGGCTGATGAAAATATTAAAAAAATTGGCCACAACATTAAATATGATCTTGAAGTTCTAATCACTAATCACTATTCGCTATTTGCTATATCTTTTGACACCATGATTGCTTCTTATTTGCTTAACGCCGCGACTCGCCAGCATAGTTTGGACGGCTTGGCTTTTAATGAATTGGGTTATCAAATGCAACCGATTGAAGAGCTTATTGGTAAAGGCAAGGACCAAATTACCATGGACAAAGTGGATCCGGTTAAAGTGAGTTGGTATTGCTGTGAAGATGTGGATATGACACTTAGGCTCAAAAATTTATTTGCTCCAAAATTAATTGAAGACGGTTTGCAGAAAATTTTTACAGAGATTGAAATGCCGCTCGTAGA
>JBBRWU010000122.1:0-2806 GCA_038249015.1 Candidatus Doudnaibacteriota bacterium
ATTAATGCCCAACCCGAAAACCGGCACCGTAGGAGCCAATATTGAGATGCTCATTAAGGAAATTGCCGGTGGTAAGGTTAACTTTAAAAATGATGACTCTGCCAACATCCATCAGATTATCGGGAAAAGCAGTTTTGAAAGTAAAGCTTTACTGGAAAATTTAAAAGCTTTTTACGAAGTTGTGGTCGCCAGCCGTCCGGCATCCTTTAAAGGTCAGTTTATTGCCGGAGTTACCATTAATTCCACAATGGGTCCCGGGATTCGGGTAAAAATATAATATTAGTATATAAGTATTCAAGGATGTAAGGATACAAGTATACGGAACAAAAGCAGTCCTTGTCCGGTAGAGCCATTTGTTAACTCTCCACGGGCTTGAAGTTTGGGACTGCTTTTGTTATATTTATAAGGTAATAAGCTTATACAAAAATATGATAGATGATGGAAAAAAAGTTTTAATTGTGGAAGACGACGTAGACTACAGAACCTCGTTGAGTACTTATCTTTCCGCTCACGGCTTAACCGTTGCCATAGCCGAAGACGGCTCACAAGTTATGGAAAAATTACTTTTCCACCGACCCGGGTTGGTAATTTTGGACTTAATGTTGCCCAAAGTTAAAGGTCTGGAAGTATTAAAGAGAATTCGGGAATACCCGGAAGAAAGCGTGGCGCATACCCCGGTAATTGTGCTTAGTAATTTGTCCGATACCGAAGATATTGAAAAAGCTCAAGAATTGCACTGTGAAGCTTATTTAGTAAAAGCTCAAAGCAATTTCCCGGAAATTTTAGTTGTGGTAAAAGAAAAATTTTTCAACGGCGGCACTTTGCCGAATTACGAAATATTGGATTTCTCCAAGCCGATGGAATAAGTTAGATAAAATGATTGACGGGCGGAAGCACTGGTAAGTGCTCCGCCCGTTTTGTTGTGAACCAATTTCGCTGGTTGGCTAGATTGGTTCAATTGTTGTGTAGCGCCGGTTGAGTGTTGGGAGCACCACATAGGCTATTGTTCCGTCGTCTGATAGAACAAACTTGATTTCAGTGCCGTCACCTTTCCGGACTCCCATTGCCCAAGTTTCCGGTGGCCCAGATCTCGCCGTTGAAATAACGATCCCAATGTTGGGAAGCTCTGTTTCCCTTCGCGCATTTTTGATCTGCTCGGCCGTTGGTACGGCCATATTAGACTCATTCATTTTCTGCCCCTCCTTTGGGGTTTTGATTTGTGCACACAAGACTGTTATTGCCAGTCTTCTATCCGCAAATATGTTATCAATTTCATCGGCCGATGAAATTGATAACAGCTGGGTTTTTAAATGCCGTACATCATAAAAACAAAAACCTCCGCCAAAGGCGGAGGTTTAAAAAGTTTGCTAAAAAATTATCTTACAGCAAAACCTTTCCTCTGCCTAAGGCGGGGGAGAATGAGGCTAATAATAATCGCTGATACGCGGATGACGCTGATATCACGGATACGATTATCTTTTATAATGCCGAGAGATTGGTTGAAATTCATATTATTGGTATCTTATCAGAAAAAAAAAGTTTGTCAACTGTGTGGACTCCGCAAGTGGTTTATGACCCTTAATGTCCTGTGGTCTCTGCCGCGGGAAGATTAACCAAGATTATCATTTTACCAAAAAACGCATATGCGTTTTTTGGTAAAATGATAATTTAAATAAGTTAAAATGAGTGAGCCGGCCCTGAACTTGTGGTTCGGGCCGGCTCTGGTTGTCGTGCGTCGCACGGGTTATTCCTCCTCTTGTTTTTGTCACCCCTTTGATCCATGGAGCGGCAACGGGTTCCTTGGTGGTGTTTTTGGGTTTCTGCGATCAATCTCCTTGAAGGCAAATGATCCATCGCAATAAATCACTTTTAGCCGGCCATCATCAGTGTAGGCCTGCTAACGGCAGTCTTCGGCCGAGGTTTCTTGGCGTTTGTGGTGTCAGGTATGACGACGATCGCGCCATCCCTGCTTTTGAGAGTTTTTGTTCCGTCGCCGTTTCTTAGCACAGCGGTGACGGGGTTGGGGTTAAACGGGTGCCGCGCGGCAAGCGCTTTTCTTTCTTCCTTACTCATAGTTTCTACCTCCCGCCAATTGGTAATTGTTTATCAACTGACGGGAGGGTAAAACGCAGGGTAATATATCCGCCTTCGCCATCCAACTTCTCCGCCTAGGCGGAGACGGGGTATTTATCGGCCATTTTGCCGCGAAGCCTGATAAATCAGGCAACTACATTATTAAGATTTTCGGAGTTTCGTAATTCAAGGTCGGGGGATTGTTGTGCTATAAATATATTAAAGTGCAATAAAAAACCTCCCCGGTTTGGGGAGGTCAGTTTGAACTGTTAAAGTGTCAAAGGCTAACTTGTTTTTCCAAACCAAAAGGCAGACTTAATGGAAGTCTTAATCATACCCTTAATAGTTTGGGAGGAAATGTAATTCATTTGTATGTATTTTAGCAGGTTTTTAAAATTTGTAAATAGCTATTGTAAAATTATGTGGCTTCAAGTAGAATAATGCGTAATAGTGGTAAGAATCTCAAAAATAGAGAAGAGGATTAAGATGCAGCGCTTTTTTTTCGTATGTCCTTCGGAATTCACCTGGCTATTTCTGGTCACTGCCTTTCGTCGGGCAAATTGTGAGGTTTGCGGATATCATCATGCAGATTGTGTTGAACATCTGCAATTGCGTCTTTCTCTCCACATCATACACACCCCTGGAGGTTACCGTTAAATATTTGGCTCCTGGATTTCGGAAATTTTTAAAATTGAAATTTTTCTTCCATAAAGTTTTTGTATAATACTAGCCC
>JBBRWU010000123.1:0-2716 GCA_038249015.1 Candidatus Doudnaibacteriota bacterium
AAAGTTTTATTTAACGACGGCTGTAACCCGGTTTCTTTTGTCGGTCCTTATACCATCCAGTCCTCAGACGACTATCAAAAATTTGTAAATTTTCAAACCAATGTTAAATGTATAAATGGTGTGGCACCGCCTCCCAGCTCCTGCACTGCCAGTACCGACTCAATTTTTACCATTACTTTAACCAATAGCGGACAAGCCGGTTTACAGAAACAGGTAATAATAAATGGGGTTACCGGCGGCGTAAGTTTTAACTAATATGATCAATCAAAAAAAAACTAATTTTGCTATTTCCGGGCAAACGCTAATTGAAACATTAGCCGCTTTGTTTATTTTAGTTATGGGGGTAACTGCAGCCACCGGACTGGCAATTTATTCTTTTAACGCCTCCACGTCTATTAATAAGCAGATTGTGGGTACCGGACTGGCCAGAGAAGGCGTTGAGGCTGTAAAAAATATGCGGGATACTAATTGGTTAAAAATTGGGAATTTAGATATCGATTGTTATAATTACGCAACCCTCGCTAGCGATTCCAAGTGTTATAAAAAGTGGTTAAATCCTTCGGGGAATGTCGGCTATGATATTACTGCAAAAAGTCTTCGGTTGAGCCTGGACCCGTCAACAAATAATTCAATTTGGACAACTAAGTCAGGTAACGGTAATTGGGGTTTGGATTTTGATTCCAATATGAGCGGAGGTTCATTTAAAGGTTTTTATTCTATCCCAACTATTGCTACCGGTTTAACTGATGGCTCGTCAGGATTTTATCGACAAATTGTATTAACTGAAGATGCTAGTGATAATTACAAACACGCCGAGTACCGCAGGTTGATTGTTGAATCACGGGTATGGTGGATAGATAAAAGATGTCCAAAAAGCGCTGTCTGGCCGGGCTTGGGCAAATGTTCAGTTTCGTTGGTGACTAATTTAACTAACTGGAAAAATTATCAACTTACTCAATAATAGATGTTAAATTTACAGAGAATAATGACTAATACTAAAGAAAAAACCAATAAAATTCAGACCGGACCGGTTTTAATCCGCCCCGGGCAAAGCGGGTTTACATTAATGGAAATTCTGGTTTCTACGGCTATTTTTGCGATTGTTGCTGTGGCAATGTTATCTTTGTTTAACTATGTTTTAAAAATTAATAGGAAAACTGAAGCCTTAAGACAAGCCAGTCAGGGGATGAGAAATTTTGTGGAAGTTTTGGTAAAAGAAATTCGTAACGGTCAAATAGATTATTATGTGGCCAACGGTCAAACCTATACCGCCGGTTTGGATCCTTGCCTGTCGCCCGGGGGGGGTGTGGGAGTAAATGTTACCGGCGTCAGTACATATGCCACCAAAGAAAATAAACTTGGAATTATTAATAACGAAAATGTTCAGGAATGTTTTTATTTGGCGGATGACCAGTCAAGTCCTGTGTATGCGGGTGCCGCCAAATTTTTCGGTAACGCATTAAGTGGCCGGCCGATTAAAAATTTAATGATGAAAAAAGCCGGGGTGACATCGGCTCAAGTTTTAAATCCGCCAAATTTTTCGGTAAATAAGTTAATGTTTTTAATTCGTCCAATTTGCGACCCGTACACTTATGGTACCGGTGCTACCCCGCCAGGCCCCGGTTGTTCCGCTTACAGCAATGGTTATCCTAAAATGCAGCCGTCAGTGACAATGTTTATTCATTTTGAAGTTATTTTGCCCACTAAAGAAGTTGTGCCAATTTATTATCAAACTACGGTTTCTACTAACCAGTATGATATCCCGAGCCCATAAAATAAAAAATATATGAAAACATTAAACCACAAACAAAAAAATGGCAATCAACAAGGTATTACCCTACTCTTGGCGATTATTATTTTGTCTTCGGTTATGGCAATTAGTTTTAGTTTAAGCACGATATTATTTATTGAGGTTAGGACTTCCGGTGATTTGCTTAAGACCGAAGGCGCATTATATGCGGCAAATGGCGTAGGAGAAGAAGCCTTTTTCAATATTAAACGGCAAACCTGTCCGGCTGACGGGCAAGGCTGTTTATACTCCACTGGCTTTGCTAATAATGTAAAGTTGTCCGGTACGCCGGTAACTACTTCAACCTCTACGCCAATTTTCCAAGACAAGGTCGCAGCCAACTCTGTTTTTGGCAGTACTGGTCAGAAGATTTATGATTTTTGTAATGTAAGTACGCCGGCCAGTTCAGGTTGCGGATACGGCAAGGTAGATATTACTTATTTAGATACCAACAGTAACGGCTCCATAAAAGTATTTTTATGTGAATTTGACCCGAAGACTAATTTTGGGGAAGAAGGAGGGGTTTGTAAGAAACTTAACACTTCGCTCGAGTATTGGAGAAATAGCGCCGGGGAAACTTTAAATAATAGTCATTCAACAGTTGAGTTTAAGTTTTTAGATTCCTCAAAACAACAAATATTATATATTACAAATTATAATACCAACGCCGACGCTTATTTTCAAATAAAAACTTACAAAGATATAGACGGTATTATACCTTGGGGCTTGCCTTATGTGGGTAAAACCGCAGTGGATGTAAATGCAGTAAATACTTCAGTAGGTAGGAAAATCCGGGTGATTGTTCCGAACGAGCCTTAAAATGCTATTTTTCTTAAAAAAGAGCTCCGCATAAAAAGCTGAGCTCTTTTTTTAATCTCACGAATTTCTCGTCCCGATAAAGTATTCGGATACCGGGTAGTCTATCAA
>JBBRWU010000124.1:0-2709 GCA_038249015.1 Candidatus Doudnaibacteriota bacterium
AATTGGCGGCGACAGATGTCCCTGATCTTAGTAATTGTTTGCCAATTATAATACCGACCGTCCCAAGTTTTTCTAAATCCTGGGTAAGTTTAATAATTCTTATGGCAAACTGTTTGGTTCTTTTTTGCAGGTCAACCGGGCCCATAAATTTTTACTTAATTTGTTAATTTTATTTAATTTTTAAATGATATAAGCACCGTCATTTCTCCTTTTATGGAGGATTTTTGTTTGAGTTGATGTAAAACTTCTAAAGGGGTACCTCGAATAAACTCTTCGTGTATTTTGGTCAGTTCACGGGCGATAACTACTTGTGAGGAGGGGAACGCATTGGCTACATAGCTTAAGGTTTTTAAAATTCGTTCCGGTGATTCGTAAAAAATTGCTGTGGCTTCGGCGTCGGCCGCGGCTTGTAAAGTGGCCACGGTTTTGTTGGCGGTTTTTTGTAGGAAACCTAAAAACATAAATTTGTCAGTCGGAAGTCCCGAGGCGGACAAGGCGGACACTGCCGCATTGGCGCCGGGGATGGGCACGACCTGAGTACTGTTTTTTATACATTCCCGTACCAGGCGAAAGCCGGGGTCGGAAATGCCCGGGGTTCCTGCATCGGTGATTAAACAACCGTCCTCTTTTATTAAGCGTCGCGCCAACTCTTTTAAAATTTGTTGTTCATTGTGTTCGGCAAATTGACAAACCTCTTTATTAATTAATTTAGCTGTCATCCCGAGGCTCTGCGAGGGATCCCTTGGTGCCTCGTTGTTGTTCGTAATTGCATCCGAAGTAAGGCCATCAATATACTGCAGTAGTCTTCTGGAATAATTCGGATTTTCCGCCATAATAAAATCACAAGCGTGCAAAGTCTCAATGGCGCGTAAGCTCAAATCCCCCAAATTTCCAATCGGTGTGGCAACAACAAATAACATAAATGAAAGTTCAAATATCAAAAGGTAAAATAATTGATTCCGCAGGAGGCGGAAACTTAAATTTTTAATATTAAATTATCTCTAGTAGTTTTTATCTGTAGCTTCAAGGCCAAAAACATTTTCCAGCAAGTCATACTCCGCTTTTAATCTGTCACGATATTCTCCAAGGGTTTCCTTGGCGTCCCCGCTACCCTCAAACCATTCTTCATAGGTGGCCTCCAGTTCTTTGTCTATCACATTACAGCGCGCATAGGCTTCCTCTTCGGTTTGCGGGCCTTTTTCCAGCCATTCCTCATAGCCCATGTTTAGAGCTGACTCGTATTTGTCATCAAACAGGCTTTGGATAGCGTCTTGGTCTTTCATAATACTTGCCTAAATTTTGCTAGTTACTAGCAACGGTTAATTATTTGTTTTAATTTAATGTTTTTCCCCCGCGGTTAAAACTAATTAAATTTGGCGGGTGAATTACACTGGTAGTTTACAGGAATTTTACCAAAATAAAAACCCCTAACTTAGTATGCCCGAATCCTTAGGGGATTATGGGGGCAGGCGGAAAGGGGTTTTTAAGAAAAGCTAGAAGAAGTTTTAGCCACAAGAATAACCTTATAGCCGATTGCCCTAAAAATAAGAGCAATAATTATCCCGTTTGAGGGGATTGATGTTTGATCGAATTGTTTTTTATTTTTGTTTCTTCAAATGAAGAACTCACTTTTCTATAGGTATTATAGCAGATTTTTTGGAAGTTGTCTACCCCCACACCAAAGTTACCATATTTTATAGTCCAATTTGGTATTGAGAATAAATCTTTTTTGTTAGAGTGATGAAAGTTTAAACTTTCATCACGAGAAATATTTATCGTAACTTTGGTGTGGGGGTCTATTCCTTCACCGATTGTGCAATGCGCTTCATCAGTTGCGCCAATGCCTTTGACCTTAGTTTTAAATTATGTTCCCTACGCCTTGCGTCTTCTTCCGCGGCATAAGCTTCGTAATATACAAGCTTGAATGGTCGTCGAGGTTTTGTTGATTTCACTAAGCCGTAATTATGCTGAGCAAATCTCCTTTTAAGATCTGTAGTTGAGCCAATATATAGGTTATTGTCTTTTAAACTTTTAAGGATATAACTATAAAACATACATAGGCTTATTTTATTTATTTCTTTTGTTTGATTTCCGCGTCCAGTCTTTTGGCTTCTTTCCAAGCCATTTCAAAAATTTTCTTCATAGCGTCTGCAATTTCTTCGCTCTCTATTGTAATGCCTAATTGTTCGCGCCAGGAAGCGATCATAACTTTGTTATCATAAATATTAATTTCTGGAGAAAAGGTAAATTGGTCAGCTGGTACCAAAGCTGTTTCTCTTTTTTGGACTTTGTTGTATTTTACCAGTTCTTCCGCTTCCGGTGAATCTGGAAAGATCGCGCGAATTTTAATCCCTTTATCAGCCCTGCGGAAATAATAATCAGGAAAATAGTCGGGTAAAGTTTGGTGTACATCTTCCACGCTTGCGTAGGCCAAAATAGTTTCGTGTGAAGTCAGGGTGTCTTCGTATATTTGCTTAATGCCTTCCTTTCCTTCGTAAAATCTTACCTGGGGACGGCCCCTGACGCTGTGAATGGATTTTAAACTGGGTATTAACCCTTCCGCCTGCTTTAAAAATGTTTGGTTTTTTAAAATTTCTGCATTTAGCATGTCTTTAATTTTGTCTGGGGATTCAGCGGCATATTCTTGTTTTGGTTCCTTTCCAGAAATATTTACCAAACCTTTGGCAGCGAGGCCAGACAAAATATTAT
>JBBRWU010000125.1:0-2697 GCA_038249015.1 Candidatus Doudnaibacteriota bacterium
CAAATTCTTTGGACGGAAGTTTTAGCCATTTAAAACAACTGATTGGCATTCATCGCGGACTTACTCAGGAACGACGCTGGCGGTTAATTCAGGAATTCTTGGCTAAATAAAAGCACCCTAATTTACCATTATGCCAAATTTTTAGACAAAATGGCGGAACAAATTTTGATGTTTAGCTGGAAGCTAAGCGGAAAAATTTTTCTGGCATTTTAGCAAAAATTTTTAACTTGCAGCCCGAATGACTTTTTCGACAGAAACTATATAAACAAGGAGGACAAGTTTACCGGTTTGACTAACCAACATTTGGACGAAATTTACAACTTCGCCCGATATATGCTGGCCGACGCCGATGAAGCCGAGAATATTGCTCAAAAAACCTTTTTGACATTATACCAAAACATTCATAAGCTGGATGCATCCCCTCCCAATCCAATCTTCTATAACCGTCCCATTTATGCAACCATTGAAAAAAGCATCACTCCGCCAGCCGGCGGATCGTGGTGCTTTTTTCAATTGTCTTGGGTTTGGTGAAATGTCAATAAATCTCCCGATCCATAAAAAGAACGCGATCCTCCAAGTGACGGATGGCATTTTTCATTTCTGGATGCTGGGATTAGAAGCCCATCCGCCTTTAACCACCCCCTCGCCTGTTGGCAAGCCATTTACAAAACCCTGTTTTAATTATAAGATTGACTTAGCCTTGGATATTGGGGAGCAATAAACGAAAGGTTCCGCACGAAAATCGGACGTTTAAAGCTTAGAGTCAATATCAATTATAACCGGCCTTTTTTAGAGTCGGCTTTTTTTGATAAAGATTCCTCGGAGTAGAACATCGCTAATAAACATTTATGAAAATCAACGGTTCTATAAAAGCATCTTTGGTAACCGGCGAATGATTGATAATTTTAGTTGTAGTAATGAAAAATATAATAAAAGTGTCGGTGAAAACCCTATGATTCATCAAAGAAAATATGCCAGATTTTTTAAAATTTTTTATTTTACAATTCAAAGTTATTAAACTGTAAAATTGCGGGAGATTAACAAATAAACGAAATATATGGATATTTTTTTTATAAACAAAGAACTTACGGTAATACTTACCGGGGCGTTACCGGTCTTGGAGGTTAGGGGCGCATTACCCTTGGCATTATTTTATTATGACTTTCCTCCTTTGAAGGCTTATCTTTTGGCTGTTTTGGGTAATAGTTTACCGATAATCCCCGTACTTTTTAGTTTAACTTATTTTTCTGAGTACTTAATGCGAAAGTTCTACTATATTAACCGTTTTTTAAACTGGCTATTTGAACGGACGAGGCAGAGGCACGGCGACCATTTTGAGTCATACCGCTGGATGCCTTTTGCTCTGTTTATTTTTGTGGCCATACCTTTGCCATTAACCGGGGCATGGAGCGGAATGTTAGCAGCGCTGATTTTTGGTATAAAATTTTGGAAAGCAACCCTTGCAATCACCCTAGGCATTTTAACAGCCGGTGGCACAGTATTAGCAATCACCCAATTAGGCGCTAACGCGGGAAAATTTTTATAGGTTTTATGTCTGAAAAAAATATAAACTGGCACAAAAAAAACATTGAAACGGTAATAAAACAAACGGGAACTGACCCTATAAACGGTTTAAGTTCTGCTAAAGCCCTGGAATTTCTAAACCTCTTCGGAAAAAATATTATCCCGGGCGAGGAACCGGTTTCCGCGGTTACTATTTTTTTCAACCAATTTAAAAGTGTCCTGGTAATTATTTTAATTTTGGCTGCGCTTTTTTCCTTACTTTTGGGACACGGCGTGGAAGCCGGGGCTATTTTTTTTATTGTTTTATTTTCTGCCACTTTTGGTTTTGTTCAAGAATACCGCGCCGAAAAAGCTTTAAGCTCCATGAAAAAAATTGCCACTCCCGTATGTGTGGTTGTTAGAGATGGTAAATTAATTCAAATTAAAGCGGAAGATTTAGTATTTGGGGATATGGTTCGAGTAACGGCAGGCGATATTATTGCGGCCGATTTGCGTTTGATTGAATCTATGAATCTCAAAGTTGACGAAAGTTTTTTAACCGGTGAATCGGTTGCCGTGGAAAAAAACGCCGACACCGTTTTGGAAACAGAAACATCCTTAGGAGACAAGGTGAATTGTTTATTCTCTGGTTCCAACGTGGTTTACGGCAGAGGCTTAGGCGTAGTGGTTGCCGGCGGGGCCGACTCGGAACTGGGCAAGCTGGCAAACTTACTTCAAAAAACAACTATTTCTAAAACCCCTTTACAAAAAAGCCTGGAAAATTTAGGCAAAATATTAGGGTGGATCGCATTAGGAGTGGTCGTGTTAATAGTAGTCTTGGGGTTTGCCAGAGGTTTATATTGGGTAGACATAATACTGTTTGGCATTTCTTTAGCTGTTGCGGTTGTGCCGGAAGCTTTACCTGCCGTCATAACCATTTCTTTAGCCTTGGGAATAAAACGGATGCTAAAAAGAAATGCCCTTGCCAGATACTTACCGGTTGTAGAAGCCTTAGGTTCGGTTTCAGTTATTTGTACAGACAAGACCGGTACTTTAACTAAAAATCAAATGACCGTGCAAAGCCTCTGGGTTCCGGAATCACATTTAAAAATTTCCGGTCAGGGCTATGAGCCCACGGGTAATTTTTCGAAAAACGGCAGTGTTCAGACTATTTTTTCTCAAGCCGCTCATGAC
>JBBRWU010000126.1:0-2668 GCA_038249015.1 Candidatus Doudnaibacteriota bacterium
ATCATTCGGGTGGTTAGAAAAGTGTCGGAGACTTTGGAAGAATTGTGAGAGAAAATTAGAAACAAGTCGTCAAATGGTTGTGCTGGCATTCATATCTTTGCTGTTGAGGCGGAATTAAGAGACTGTGGATAGGCTCTTAGTATTAATTTTTACATCAAACCGTACGTTATATAGTGGTAAACACCACAGAAAATGCAGATTTTGACAGGCAATTTTATCCACTTTTGCTATTTTTAGGAAAAGTGCTATAATAAAAAAGTAATAAAAAAAGTTATGAAAAATAAAAAACAACTTAATAATCCTGGGTTTACCTTAATAGAGCTTTTGGTAGTTATTGCGATTATCGCTCTGCTATCTTCTATTGCTTTAATCGGCTTTTTGTCGGCTAGACAAAAATCCAGAGACGCCAAACGTTTGGCTGATATGACTCAAATGAATACAGCTTTGGAACTTTACTACTCGTATAATAGAGGTTATCCTTCGTCGCCAATCCCGGGTATTCCGGGCGGTGTGGTTCCTACTTACGCAGCGTCTTTGCCTTCGTCGCCACTACCGGCCGACGGCACTTGCGGAACTATGACATATAATGCTTTCGATTCAGTAGCCCCCGCAGGAGTTTCCGGAACCGTGTACTATTATTATCCCAGCGGAACTACTTACATAATTAACGGTATCACCCTTTATCCAGACTTTTCCTATTATTTCTGTCTTGGCAATCAGACCGGAAATTTTTCCGGCGGTATGCACAAAGTTAACCCAAAAGGTGTCCGCTAAACTTGTTTTGTTAATCCTATCCTGTTCCGTTCCGTCCGCCTAGGTGGACGGGACGGAACAGGATTTTTAATTTAACCCGGTGCGGGTTATAATGTTCTTGCCGTGGCATAAATTTAGTTGAATGATTATGGATTATTTAAATGAACTAAAATCGGAAGTGTTTAAAAGGCAAAAGACTTTAGCAAAGATTGTGGAGTTACACGGTCAAAAGTCTTTATTTGACTACGTGGCCGGTTGGGCAACCCCGGATGCAGTTATTAATCAACCGGTGGTAGATATAATTGCGCGCCTGGCGGGTAATTATATGAGCGAGCCTGATGCTCAGCTACTTGCAAGCCAAATTCAAAAATCACCTTTGGTTTCCACTGTTGACCACCACGGAATTTTTGGCCATCCATTTTTTTTAAATGCCAATTTATTATTTTCTTTAAAAAAAGAGTTAAAATACTTGCCGGTTTTCCCTACCAGCGGAGTGTCTTTAAATAATTCTTCCTGGCCGGGCTGTTTGGTTTTAACTAACCCCAACACCGGGGAGTTGGCGCGGTTGTCTTTTTTTCACGATGGCCATAAGACCAAAGCCGTATTTGGAGCCCTAAGCATCAGGGAAGCGGAAGTAAGCCGGGTTTTGGAGCAAATTAGTCAGCTTGAATTTTTAAATGCAGTTCAAAAAGAAAAATTAACCGGGCTGGTTAATAAAATATTTTCATCCTACTTAATACAAAGTCAAAAAACTTTTTCCGACCAAGCGTGTGTTATTAGCCAAATGTTGTGGCAGGAAATTTTTCCTAAAGCTCCAAAAATGGTTTATTTGCCTTTGGAAGATATTGTGGCGGAAATTATTATAAAAGATGTTGCAATAAATCCGGACAATATTTTACACAAACTACTGTTTACTAAAAACGGATTGGATTTGCTGGAAAAGTATTTTACGGGCGTGCGGGGAGCGTTTGCTAAGAATCGCGGGAGTTTCCTTTTTTGGGGAGTGGATGACGAGGATAGGCGCGTTGCTTTGCATCGTGAAGGGTTAAAAGTTAAAGATGAAAGGTTGAATTTAGAATATTATTTGACAACTGAATCGATATCAAATGCTTTGAATGATAGACACATCTACCCCACCAGCCTGCTGTGTTTTTTGGTAATGCTAAATTATAATTTTAACTGTTTAGGCGGTTTTAATCAGACCAGTTGGCTTACCGAGATTAAAGTAAAATTTATTTTACTTCTAAAAGAGTTGGGAGAAAAAGAAAAGTTAACTGAAGTCTCAAAAGTGGTGACGGATAATTTTGCGGAAACCTCTTTGGCTTTTTTCTTCCAAAACAACCAATTAACCAAGCCCTCGGCTCTGGACTTGTATATAAATAATGTGGATTATGAAAGTTTAAAAGAAATATCCAAAAATATTACATTGGAACTAAGTTTGGAATCAGAACTTCCTGAAATATATAAAATAGTGGTGCCAGCAGGGGAGAGGCAGGTAAAGTTAAGTAATCTTAATGCTACTTATATAGCCCGGGAAAACGGTTTGACAAAGCTTTTAGGTTTGGTATAATTAGGTACATATGAAGCGAATTACTCAAAATTTTTGGTTTTATTTTACTCCAGGCCTTGGGGCTGGAAATTTTGAGTTGATGACCGCAGATTTTTAACACCGCAGATTACACAGATAAAGGAAATCAACTTAAGACCTCCCGCCTCAAGGGCGGGTTTTTTGTTTGTCTCCTGATCAATCGGGGGTCAAGCAGGTATAAATTGTGCGAACAACTCCCAGGAGGAGAACATGAAGTGCAACTATAACGACTGCAATGATCAGCCAATGGATTTGAAGGGCAGAAATTATGTTTGCCCCGTATGCCATATCCAAATTGGGTCTGGAACGGAAATCGCCAAAACGGCG
>JBBRWU010000127.1:0-2620 GCA_038249015.1 Candidatus Doudnaibacteriota bacterium
AAAAATTTAAAAATTCCGATGTGGACAGACGCGGTTTTTAAATCTTATAACAATAATTCCGCAGATGTGCAAACCGTAAGTCAGGAAGAATTTGATTATTACCAAAATGCCAAATACATTCGGCTGATTAATAATTCCAGAATCTATAAAACCGAAGGTAGTGTTAGGCGGTTTATTCCTTCTGCGGTTTGGAACCCGGCCGGCATTGACGCAAGTTTAATAATAGATATAAACAAAACAGACTTTTATTCTTACAAAGTAGGGAAAAATTTAACATTAGGAGAGGAGTTAAATTAAATGAATCCAGAAATAGAAAATTCAGAAATCGATAAAATGCTTGCCGGTGATCGCGCAATTTTTGACGGTATGGCAAGTGCTTTATTGGAAAAAAAAGGAAAAATTGATGAGCTTAAAAGAGTTATATCAATTGAGAATTTAATTGAAGCAACAAATATACTTAGGGGTTTTGGTATTACAAATCAAGAAATGGCAGATTATTTGAAAACTAGAGAAACCCGAATGGTAAAGGCATTTAATGAACGCAGACGTAAAGGATAATTTAATATGTTATTAAATCCAAAAATCGGAAAAAATGATATTGAACAGGCGGCAACCAGGGTGGGTTATGGCCAAGGACTTTTGGAGTTGGGTGAAAAAGACCAGCAGATTATCGTGCTCACTGCGGACTTAGCCGAAAGTACTCAAGTTTTGGATTTTGCAAAAAAATATCCGGAGCGGTTTGTGGAATGCGGTGTGGCTGAACAGAATATGATGGGTGTGGCCGCCGGGTTGGCGCTGTACGGTAAAACCGCTTTTGTTTCTTCGTATGCGACTTTTTCCCCCGGGCGTAATTGGGACCAGTTGCGCGTTTCGGTTTGTTATAGTCACGCCAATGTTAAAGTCGCCGGTGCGCATACTGGAGTTACAGTAGGACCGGATGGTGCTACGCATCAAGCCTTGGAAGATATTGCCATGACCAGAGTCTTGCCGAATTTAATTGTGGAAGTGCCGTGTGATGCCATTGAAGCGCGGAAGACCACCGTGGCTTTGGGGCAAATAAAAGGGCCGGCATATTTTCGTTTGGGCCGTTCCAAAACCCCTGTTATTACTTTGCCTCACACGCCCTTTGAAATTGGCAAAGCTTATGTAATGAGAGAAGGCACTGATGTGGTAATTATTGGGAGTGGCCCTGTGCTTTATAACGGGCTACTCGCAGCTATGGAACTTGAAAAAGAGGGAATAAGCGTAATGGTGGTAAATAACCATACTATAAAACCCATAGACGTTATTACAATTACCGAAGCGGCAAAAAAGTGCGGAGCTGTGGTTACACTGGAAGAACATCAAATAATGGGCGGAGCCGGCAGTGCGGTGTGCGAAGTACTTGCTGAGCATTTTCCGGTGCCCGTGGAAATGGTGGGCATGCCCGACAGTTTTGGCGAAAGCGGACAACCGGAAGAGTTAATTGAAAAATATGGAATGGGCAAAGAGGGAATAATTCGGGCAATCAGGAAAGTGTTGAAAAGAAAAAAATAGAATGTCATCCCGGGTTTGACCCGGGATCCAGATCTTTAAACTGGATCCCGGGTAGCCCTCAAATGCATTCGGACTTCCGGGATGACATAAACACTCATTAATCTAAAATCCAAATGAAAATATTTAGGTTACAATCGAAATGGCATATCGTTGTGTGGAGTTTTGTTTTGGGGTATATGGTTAGTTCGCTGACAGTTTATAGAAGTGCTTTTGTTTTGTACAATTGTTCTGCTGGTGACGATTGCAATAAATTTTTAGATTTTCCTTTATAGCCATTTGAAAATATTATAATAAATTGGTTGTTTTGGGTAGTTGTTATATTAATAGTTTTAAGTTTAATCAGGTATTTTTAAAATAAAACATATTAAATATCATTAAGACTAAATTAGCAGGTTCCTCTCCCCAATGAATGGAATGGGGAGAGACCAGGATAGAGAGGTTAGATTAAAAGAAAACAGTATGAAATTATTTAATTTGCAATCAAAATGGCATTTGGCGGGGTGGAGTGTGGTTTTGGGATCCGTCATTTTTTATGCAGTGGATAGGATCACTTTAAAACAAGGATTGCCACCAAGTTTTGCCGGTATACCAGGAAATATTTACTATTTTGGAGGTTGGCCCTTTCATTATCGATATGCGGTTGGTCCTTTTGTATCTGCAAATCCTGAAATTGCAAGTCCTGCTTATCTTTACAATTTATTTTTTTGGATTTTAACAGTTTTTATAATTTTAAGCTTAATCAGATATTTTAAAAAAAGGAATTAGCCGTTAGGGGCTAGCTTTTAGGATTTCCTACAAGCTACAACCTTCAAGCTACAAGATAACCTATGTTTGACATAATTTCTATCGGTGACGCGACTATAGATACTTTTTTGTTTGTTCATGATATTGAAATCGTGGATATTAAAGGTGAAAAAAAGGCGATTTTAAATTGGGGCGATAAATTGCCGGTGGATAAATTGTTCCGCACCGTGGCGGGAAATGCAGCCAATAACGCGGTGGGGAGTAGTAGGCTTGGCTTGAAAACGGCTTTTTATACGGTTTTAGCTCACGATGTCGGCGGTCGTGAAATTATTCACAAAAT
>JBBRWU010000128.1:0-2494 GCA_038249015.1 Candidatus Doudnaibacteriota bacterium
GGGGTGGTTGTCCGAACCCCTATCTTTAGTATAAAAGTATAATGTGTTACCGACCAGTTCAATGTTTAATTCAAAGGGTAGATTATAAATTTTTTCCATAAAGTTTGGTGTCAGTAACTCCAGGGAATTTATTTGGTCTTGTTCGTGCACCCAAATAGAAAATTTATTGTTAAAGTCCGCGCTCTCCATCGACATTTTTTTCAAGCCCCATACCGGCATGCTCAGCAGTTTTTTCTTTTTAATTAATATATCGTTGTAGCTTTTTGGCAGTATGGCTTGGGCGATAAGATAGTTTTCGGGATTTTTGGAATAGGTGTCCGGAATGTAAGTGTAAAATTCTACAATTTTATCTCGGAAGTAGCCGATAACATGGTTGTTGATATCGCTTTTGCCGAAGTTGGTTTGGTTAAATAACACCCCTTTATTCGGCATCATTAACCAACCAAAGTCCGCGTCGTAGTAAAAGTTGTTGGTTTTGGCAAAAGCTTCAATGTCGCTTTCCCTTGTGCTTGCTTCTTCGGTTTCCTGCGTAATAAAATCCAAAATCCATTTTTTATTTTCTAGCTGAATCAAATGCCAGTATTCGGTAAAAGAACTGTTGTCGGTAAAAAGTGATTTATTATTTTTAACATCTTTTAATTCATCATGCGCTGAGGCACTGATTTGAACGGTAAGTTTTTGCGTGGTTTCGCCCGGCTGTTCCTCTCCGATTATACAAATTTCGGAAACAGTAACGTTGCTCATTAAGTTGGCGCGTTGCTCGTTTTGTAATACCGTGAGTTCCAGCACCATGCGTTTGTAGTATTCCGGAGTTACTAGCTGTTCCATGGTTTTGACATCAAACTCGCTCCAGGCTTTTTGGAAAGCTTGGAACAATGCTTTTATTTCGGTTTCCAATTCCGGCCAGTTTAATCGATTGCCGGAAATTATATCCGCTTGTTTCTTCGCCATTAATTGTTTTCTTTTTTTGTTTGCGTAATATGCAAATATACCAAAAAAAATAAAAAAAATAACTATAAGCAGAAAAGGCCACGGGCTACCACTACCGGAACCAGATGACCCAGAAGAATGACTACTAAAACTACTGCTTCCGCCTCCTCCCCCACCGCCACCGGAGCCTCCCCCACCCCCGCGGGCAAAAACCTCTTGGCTAAAAAATAAGCCACTAAACAAAATAGAAAAAAATACAGATGCAATTTTGGTTTTCATTTAGTTTTCTATACTATTTAAATTATTTTGGATTTCAATTTGGTCGTTGTAGATTTTTGCATTATTTTACTTGGTTTGCTCAATGGCTTTGTTGCCGGTTTCTATGACGGTTTTTTTATTGTTTCCCGATCTGCCATATAAAACAGTTGCCATTATGGTAATTATGGCAAAGGTTATTAGTAAAGCAACAAGTGCAAACCCTTGATTTTTATTTGTATTATGTATCATATGAGTATTTAAATAGGTATTTCTATGCTATTTAAAGTATATCAAAAAAACTCCTCTTATTACAGAGAAGCTTTTTTGGCAGGGGCTGTGGGGATCGGACCCACGACGAAGGTTTTGGAGACCTTTGTGATACCACTTCACCAAACCCCTAGAAAAAAGTAGTAAGCAACCTGTATTAAGTATTAAGCTTAATACAAACTACTTACTACTTGATACTTATTTTGTTTCTTTGTGCAGAACTTTCTTTTTGCACTGTTTGCAGAATTTCTGGAGTTCTAAGCGCTTCTGCGTCATTTTCTTATTTTTTTTGGTCTGATAATTTAAATTATGACAGACTGTGCATTCCATATTTATCAAATGGTCTTGGGACATGTTTTTAGAGTTAAGAATTATGAATTTAGAATTATGAATCCAACCAAGGCGTTTGATTAAATTCAGTATCACACTGATCCAAAGTGATGATAGTTGCTATTGTCCGACTTCGCGTGACGCTTCGTCGGACAGCCTGCTATATTTGTCGTCTGGCGTAAGCCAGCCGAAACTTTAGAGAAGGCTGGAGCCAGCTGTCGGACTTGAACCGACCACCTACGGTTTACAAAACCGTTGCTCTACCAGATGAGCTAAGCTGGCCAAATGGGTGAAGGGGCAAGGATGATCCGCTTTGGCGGTTGGCAAAATTCAGGCAACAAACTCAATATATTTTGACATAAAATCTTAAAAATGTCTAGTCTTAAAAAATAGTACCCTCCCCGCGGTGTGGCGCGGGGAGGGTTGGCGCTGGAGGGCGTGCTTAGTCAGTTGTGATGCTGGTGGAGGCTATGGCGTTTGTCTGGCCTTGAGGTTGATCGTCATTTGTTCCAACACCGCCTCTGCCAGTTCATTTGAGAAATTCCGAAATTCCTTTGGAACTGCTAACGGCCTTGGATTACGAAACTCGCACGTTTAAGATGCCAATATTTTAACCAATGTCAAAACAGCCTTGGCACAGCTAGCCAAAGATTTTTTAAAAAGGTATCTAATTGTTCATTCCAAATTGTTGTAATACTAAACAGTCACA
>JBBRWU010000129.1:0-2475 GCA_038249015.1 Candidatus Doudnaibacteriota bacterium
AGTAACAAAAATTAACATATGTCAGAATTCCGGCAAAATCCTGTTACAAAAAATTGGGTGCTTATAGCTCCGGCCAGAGGTAAGCGCCCGGATCAGTATAAAACTTATTCCGTGATGCATGGCGTGCCGGAAGTGGATGCCAAGTGTGTTTTTTGCCCCGGTAGTGAACATTTGAACACGGAAATTCTGCGCGTGCCGGAAGGCAAGGACTGGGAAATTAGAATTATTCCTAATAAGTTTGCGGCACTGGAACACACCGCGGTTTACCGACATAAGGAATTTTATGTGTCACATTCCGGTGATGGCGACCATGAAGTTATTATTACCCGCAAACATAATGAGCCGGTGGCTTTGCAATCCATTGTTACGGTGGAATTAACCATCCGTACTTTTATAGAAAGAATCAACAACCTGTCCAATCACAAAGAATTGGCCTATGTGCAGATTTTTCATAATCACGGTCGGGATGCCGGGGCCAGTATTGTCCATCCGCACTATCAGTTATTGGCCACCCCAATTGTACCGCCCCACATTCACAGTGAGATAATGGGCTGTTATCATTACTACCAAACCCACAAATCCTGTATTTATTGTGATATTATTACAGAAGAGCTTTCGGTGAAAGATCGGGTGGTTTACGAAAGTGAACACTTCGTGGTAATTTCCGCTTATGCCAGCCGTTGCCCGTTTGAGACTTGGATTTTGCCAAAAAAACACGGGGCGCGTTTTGAGGATATGAGTGAAGATGAAATTAAACATTTGTCCTTTGTGTTAAAAGTAACTTTGGGGCAATTGTACACCAAGTTGTCCGACCCACCACTGAATTTTTATGTGCATAATATGCCGTTAAAACGTGAGAGTAATGTTCATAGCCACAGCGCGCACGAGGAAAAAGCTTATCATTGGCACTTAACCATTTTCCCGCGCATTACCATTTGGGCCGGATTTGAATACGCCACCGGCATTCCGGTGAACCCAATAGCACCGGAAGTTTCAACTAAATTTTTAAAGGGTGAGGAATAATTTTATGGACTTAAGTCAGCTAAGAAATTAAAATATGTATTTATGGCAGAGCAATTAATTTTATTAGGCCCGTATAAAGATTTTGAAAGTATTAAACATCTCGATGAAAATGGGGTGGAGTTTTGGAATGCGAGGGATTTGATGGGATTTTTGGGGTATTTAAGATGGGAAAATTTTGAGGTAACCATCAAAAAGGCAAAAAAGGCTTGTTTGCAAAACGGCCAGATTGCTGACGACCATTTTCGTGACTTGACGAAAATGGTCAAAATATATCGTAGTTACTATTTTGCTGACGTAAGCAAAATGGTTGTGGATAACTATTTTAACCAAACGGTTAAAATGGCAGGAAATTCCTAGTGGTTCCTCTTCCCCTTGAGGGGAAGATGTCCAGGCCTTTTTGCATCAAAAGGGCTGGACAGATGAGGTGATTTATGCCAATTGACCCAAAATTTATTGAAATCAGCAGAAAATTAAGGCGCCAGCAAACTCCATGGGAAAAAAAGTTGTGGATGCATTTGAAAGGCAGAAAGTTTTTGGGCCTAAAGTTTAAAAGACAGGTAGTTTTTGGGCCGTATGTTTATGATTTTAGTTGCTTTGAAAAGAAATTAATTATAGAACTGGACGGTAGTCAACATAAGTTGCCCGAGGAAGAAGTAAAGGATAAAGTCAAAGAAGATTATGCAAAAAATTTAGGATACAAAATACTAAGGTTTAATAATAATGACATTGATGGTAATATTGAAGAGGTGCTGGAATTTATTCGTTTATCTGTGCAGTAATCGTTCGACCTCATCTGCCCTTCGGGCATCTTCTCCTAGCCAGGAGAAGAGGGGACACAGGATCACAAAAATTATCCAGAACCATTTTGTTGGCGTCAGTAAAATGGTATAATGCCGGAACAACTGCCGGCGGAGGATCATATTAAGGAATTAAAGAAAGGGTTAAAAGGAATAAAGAAATAAACCAAATGGAAAAACTATTACAAATAAAAGTTTTTGTTACAGTTGAATTGGTTTTGATAGCTCTGTATTTTATTTTTGTGGCTTTTTTGGCCGGTTTGTTCCCGCAAATCCCAAATATTTGTCCGCCTAACACTCGTTTTGCTTGCGATACCGCCATGCACCCTAACCTGTATGGTATTTTAATCGGATTAGTTTTGCGCGGTTTAATAGTTTTATATTTAATATTTTTTGCAATCGGTCGAATAATTTTACATTTTAAAAAAATTATTAAGTTGTAGCATTTTACATTTTTACGCATATGCGTAAAAATGTAAAATGCTTATAAAAAATGAAAAAATTTATTCCCGCCAATTGTCCGTCCTTCGTTTCCAACTTCTCCGCCTAGGCGGATTCGTTCGACCTCATCTGCCCTTCGGGCATCTTCTCCTAGCCAGGAGAAGAGGGGACACAGGATCACAAAAATTATCCAGAACCATTTTGTTGGCGTCAG
>JBBRWU010000130.1:0-2466 GCA_038249015.1 Candidatus Doudnaibacteriota bacterium
CAAAAATACACAGCTAATTAAATAATTCAATATGTCCCAGTATTATAATCCAAACCGAACTAGAAACATTTTTGATCCGAAATCTTTGGAGGCTTTTAAGATTAGCCGGAGTAAGATTAATTTATTTATAAACTGCCCTCGCTGTTTTTATTTGGATAGGCATTTGGGCGTTGGCCAACCGCCCGGCTATCCTTTTAATTTAAATACCGCTGTAGACACGTTACTAAAAAAAGAATTTGATGTTCACAGAGCAAATGGCACACCACATCCTTTAATGAAGGAGTATGGTATAGACGCTATTCCGTTTAGCCATGAAAAAATGAATGAATGGCGGAAAAACTTTAAGGGAGTTCAGTACCACCATAAAGGCATAAACCTTATTATTACCGGAGCCGTGGATGATATTTGGGTAAACCCCCAGGGCGAACTTAATCCAAGACCGAGGAAGTTACATTGGATGCCGACTGGCAAATAGGATATAAGCGCCAAATGGAAATTTATCAGTGGTTACTTAGGCAAAACAGCTTTAAGGTTTCCAATACTGGCTATTTTGTTTACTGCAATGGCGACACAGACAAAAAAGCTTTTGACGCAAAATTGAAATTCAAAATAAAAGTTATTCCCTATACCGGCAATGACGGCTGGATAGAACAAACTCTGAATTCTTTACATAAATGTCTACTCGGAGACACTTTGCCAGAATCGGGTCCTAATTGTGACTTTTGCCAATATAGGCAAGCTGTGAATAAATTTGAAAGGTAATTTTTATGCCACTTGAAGATTTGGAAGACGAAATTAGAATCCTCCTTCGCTTCAAACTTCGCTAAAGCTTCGGACGGACAAGTGGAAGTTGACGAAGACGGCCTTAAGGAAGAACTGGCTGAGCAAGTTAAAAGTGGTGATGCGGACGAGGCTTTGCAGCGGATGGAAGATTTAGGAATAGAAATAGACGAGCTGGATTTATAAATTAGTTTTGTAGACTGGAAGCTATTAAAATAACATAAATGTAATATGGACTAGATTTGTCCATATGTTCTATATCCGAAAGGGCATTGCATAAAAGCGAATGCCCTTTTTAAATTGACAAAAATAGGGGCAATCTCCTTTCGCTTTACTTATAGGTTCTTCATTGTACCAGCCGTTTTTTGGGTGTAAAGGGTAAAACCTTTTTATAAGCGACGTAGAGCGAGAGAAATAAAAATAAATTTTTTATTTCCGAGCCGAGGAGCTTATATCGACCACGTCGCTATCTGCCGTGAGCCATAAATCGGTTTTAATCCCTTGACTGCCCAAACATTCCAGAATTTTGTGCTTGCCATAACAAGTAAACAAAAAGGAGTTTTATGGAATATCAAGTCAATATCAATTGTCAGTTTACGGCAGAAACCGAGCAAGAGGCCAAGGAAAAGGCCAAACGGTATGTGAGCGATAATTTAACCATTAAACCGTTAAAGGACTCGGTCATAAGTCCTATGCAGGTAGCGTTAAAGTGCAAAGACTTCAGAAATAAGAAAAAAGAACACTTCTGCGTATTCTTTTTGGATACCCAAAATAGGATTACCGGCAGGGAAATAGTCAGTATTGGCACCCTCAACGCCAGCCTTGTCCACCCGCGGGAATGTTTTAGGACTGCAATTTTAAAGAATTGCTGCTCCCTGATATTCGTCCATAACCACCCGAGCGGGAGCCTGGAGCCATCTAACGAAGACATTGCCGTTTCCAAGCGACTGGGAGAGGCGGGAAAACTACTCGGTATAGCAGTCTTAGACCACCTCATAGTAACCAAAGATTCTCATACCAGTTTTAAAGAAAAAAACTTAATTTAAAATAATCTCCGCCGTATTAAATTGCTCATTACATTTTACATACAAATATGCAGGCGGGGTTTTGCTGCTCAGAGTAATTATTTTGTAGTCATACGCGGCGATTAAATGGGATTGTCCGTCAATGATAATATTTTGCAGTTTATCTGACCGGTTATCCAACATAACAGTTGAGGGATTGCTCATTGCAAAACGGCTCGGGATGGCTCGGCAATCTTGATCAAATTGTATGCGTTTATTGCCGTATATGTTTACCGCTTCGCCATAATTGAGCGGCGGTGTTTTTGGCGCCGGTTTTTTACGTCTGTAAATTACAGTTGGGGGTGGATTTTAGACCTTAAAAAAGCCACTTTCGTGGCTTCTTCGGACGATCTTCCTGACATTAAACAAATGATTCAAAAAGTTGGGTTAAATCCTCAACTTTTTAATAAATCTTTAAATTTGAGTTTCCGCCCGCCGTGGAATCTGACTGCAGAAACATTGGGTCAAACTGCATTCCTCCCCGACCGCAGTGGGAGCGAAGCGACTCAAAAAATTTCTCAAAATAAAAAAAGTTTCCCTTGGTGGAGATGCCGGGAGTTAAACCCGGGTCCAAAACTTGTTCATTTCCCAATTATTCACAAGATTAGCCAACTTTAATACC
>JBBRWU010000131.1:0-2414 GCA_038249015.1 Candidatus Doudnaibacteriota bacterium
CAGCGCTGCTGATAAATTTTTTAACATCTACTTTTATCCTTTCTGTTAAAAATTATTAAAATTAGTACTAAATACACGATTTTATGGCTTAAGCATAGCAGAGAATGGCAATGTCAGGCACTAGAAATTAAACGGTCTCCGGACAACCTGTGGGCGTATTATGTATTAAAGATATAAAACCGCGCACAATGAGTGCGGCAGATATAACTGACCTTATGGAGCTTGCTCGGTTGGCCGAAGATGAATTAAATAAATAATTAGTTAAAAAAAGATCCCCGACAATTTGTTGGGGATCTTTTTGTTCACATCAAAATATTTTTAGAGAATAATCCGCCTGCCCATCGTAGCCTTGGTGAAGCTTTAGCTAAGTCGGATGTGGGTTTTAACGAGCGGCACGTTTTCTTTCAGTCGCACCAAGGATTTTTTTGCGAATCCTTATTGATTTTGGGGTAACTTCCACAAGCTCATCTGGGCCAATGTACTCCAAGGCAAAGTCCAATTCCACTTCTCGTGCCGGAGTCAGAATAATCGCCTCATCGGTACCGGAAGAACGGATGTTGGTCAGTTTCTTGGTTTTACAAACGTTAAGTTCAATATCGTTGTTTAATGCATTTTTACCCACAACCATGCCTTCGTAGACATCCACTGCCGGTTTAATAAATAAAATTCCTCGTTCCTGGGCATTGTTTAAACCGTAAGCATTGGATACGCCGGTTTCGGAAGAAATTAAGCTTCCGTGGTCATTTACATGGGTGTCAATTTCATGTACGGGTTTATAGCTATCAAATAAATTGTTGATAATAACAGTACCGCGGGTCTGAGTGAGAAGGAGATTTTTTAAGCCAATCAAACCTCTGGTCGGGATTGAATATTCGGCATGTAATTCGGTATTATTGGAAGAATCCATATGCAGTAATTCACCGCCACGTTTGCCTAAGTTTTCAATGACTGCGCCTTGATATTCAGAAGGGACATCTATGGTAACCATTTCATAAGGTTCCATTTTTTGGCAGTCTTTTTCATGGTAAATAACTTGAGGCTGGGAAACTTGTAATTCAAAGCCTTCGCGTCTCATGGTTTCAATTAAAATACCCAAGTGTAATTCACCGCGTCCGGAAACCAAAAAGCTTTCCGAGCCTTCCTCAGAGGCTGCCACTTTTAAGGCGACGTTAACTTCCAATTCTTTATATAATCGGTCGCGCAAATTTCTGGAGGTGACGAATTTTCCTTCGCGCCCGGCAAAAGGGGAAGTGTTTACGCCAAAAGTCATTTTTATGGTCGGGGGTTCAATTTCTACAGGCTCCAAGTGAATGGGGTTAGTGGGATCGGTTAAAGTTTCGCCAATGGAAATATCGTCAAACCCGCCAATGGCGACAATGTCGCCGGCCGTGGCTTCTTCCACATCAATTGGAGCCAGGCCTTCGTACATTTGCATGGCGGAAATTTTTCCAACCGTGGCTTGGCCGGCCGGATTAATTCGGGCAATGTTCTGGGCTTTTTTTATGGAGCCGGAAACAATTTTCCCGATTCCTAACTTACCTTTATAGTTGTCATATTTTAAAGCCAGTACCAACATAGCAAAAGGATCTTCCGGTTTAACATCCGGTGCCGGAATGTATTTTATAATGGCATCAAACAGGGGGGCAACATCCGGTTCGGCGCCGGAGGCAATTTTTTCTTTTAAAGTATCCAAATCGGTATCAGCCAAGCCTTTTACGCCTGAGGCATAAATGACCTGAAAATCCAACTGTTCGTGAGTAGCATTCAATTTTACAAATAAATCAAAAGTTTTATCTACCGTGGCATCCGGAGCGGCGCCGTCTTTATCTACTTTATTAATTACCACAATGGCCTTTAGGCCGAGCTCTAAAGCCTTTTTAAGCACAAACTTGGTTTGGGGCATAGGGCCTTCTTTGGCATCTACCAAAAGCAGTACCCCATCAGCCATTCTTAAAGTACGCTCCACTTCGCCGCCAAAATCCGCGTGACCCGGAGTATCCACAATGTTGATTTTAGTTTCATTGTAAATTAAGGAGGCATTTTTAGCCTTGATGGTAATCCCGCGTTCGCGTTCTAAATCCATACTATCCATTATCAAATTAGACTCGTTTTCCGAGCCGGTTTTTACCGTATGGGTTTGCTTAAGCATGGCATCTACCAGGGTGGTTTTGCCGTGGTCAACGTGCGCAATGATGGCAATATTTCTTATGGTGTCTCGTTTCATGGTTAAATTTTAGATTAAAGATTATTGATTAAAGGAAGACAGCTAAAGCGGGACTGTTGCCAAATGGCATTTTGACTGCAATTTGAAAATTTTGACCACTCGGCCAATCCGCCTTAGGCGGACCGCTTACCTTTCAGGTAAACATCAAAATTTGTTTTGCCCGATTGCCTCAAAATTCTCAAATTTCGCC
>JBBRWU010000132.1:0-2395 GCA_038249015.1 Candidatus Doudnaibacteriota bacterium
AGTCATATCGCCACCGGCAGTGCGGTCGTTAAATTCTTTTACGAACGCGGCAATGTTAATCCCGTGGGGACCGAGCGCGGTTCCGACCGGCGGGGCAGGAGTTGCCTTGCCTGCAGGAAGCTGTAGTTTAATTTGAATCTTAACTTTCTTGGCCATAAGTTTTTTGATGGTAGATTACTGCCTACATTCTTACCATCCCGAGTGCATCCGAGGGATCCCTTGATATGGATATTTAAATAAGGGATTTCTCACTGCGTTCGAAATGGTACGAATTTTAGGCTTTTTAGTGTAATCGAGACTTCGATGAAAATCAAAGCCAACCATTCCTTTCTATAAATTTATTCTTCTAAAGAAAATTTTGGGTCGTCCGCCGGTATAACTATATTAATATTTGCTGGTGGCAAATTACGTTCTGCTTGCAATAATCTACTTAGTGTATCAGCTAAAGTCACTCTTGCCGCGGGATCAAGCAAACTCCAAACAGTTTCCAATTGCTCGGGAGTAAAATCTACCACTGTCCCGTCTAACTTGCGCATAAGGTTTATTACAGAAACACTTCGTTCTTCTTGTCCACGCATATCCTTATCATTCTCTAGTAGTATTTTAAGGTCTTCCGGTGATAATCTAATATTTTCTTTGTCCATACATAAAAAATATTAATATTATATTTTCTTCACCTGGAGGAAATCAAGCTCAACGGGTGTCTCACGGCCAAAGATGGTAACCATAACTTTTACTTTACCTTTGGATTCGTCCAATTCCCCTACCTTGCCTTCGTAATCTTTAAACGGACCGTCGTTAACTTTCACTAAATCTCCAACGGCAAATTCCACTTTGAATTTTGGTTCATCTTCGCCCATACGCTTTTTTAGGTACGCCAACTCTTCCGGATCTACCGGAGAAGGAATGGTGCCGGAACCCACAAAACCGGTAACGTTAGGGGTATTACGCACCACATACCAGGTGTCATCGGTAACAATCATATCCACCAAAACATAACCCGGGAAAATCTTTTCTTCTACCGTAGTCCGGCGACCGTCGCGAATCTTAATCTTTTTTTCCTTAGGCACCATGGCATCAAAAATTTTATCCTGCATACCCATAGATTCAATACGCTGTTTTAAGTTCCATGCGACAGAATCTTCATAGCCACTGTAGGTGTGGAGTACGTACCAATGCCGTTCTCCGGTTACTTGTTGTCTGGACATAAGGTTTTAAAAAAACTTAAGATTTAAAATTAATGCTAAAAAAATAATTAAGATTTCAAAATAAAAAGTTAAACGGGTAATGTAAAATTTTAAAAATGTTGTCCAATAGCTTAAAAAACTTGAGGAGTTAATTTGTACCTTAATTCCGCGGTTTTTAAGGGCCCATAACTCTTTATTAATAGGCCACAACCACATTACGCCGTATTCAAGACTGTCTAATAAAAAGTGACTCCAACTACCTAACCACAAAGTCAGTCCGAATGTTTTCCAGTAAATACTTGATGAGAGAAAAAATATTAACAAACCCGTTACAAGCCAAAGAATCGGAATATGAGTGTAAAACTGACGATGAACGCTGTTATCTTTTTTATTATAGTAGAAGGATTTGGCTTTAAAAAATGCCCAAAAAGTGTCTAAGTCCGGAGCAAAACTCCAAAAAATTCCCCACCAAAGCAACTGCTGCGCCTCAAATGCCGAAACTTCCGGTTTAACAATTTTTAAAAGTGCCTGAGTGGTAAGCAAGCCGGCGGCTAAATGTCCTGTTGGTAACATTCTTTTATTTTAGGATTAACGGCCGATTATTCTTTCTAGCACCCGTAAAACTCCGAAGTCAAAAGCCCCCAGCAAAAAAGCTACAACCAAACTAAAAACAATTACGGTTAAAGTGTATTTAAAAGTTTCGCTTTTTGACGGCCAAACAACTTTTGCCAATTCACTTTTTACTTCCCCTAAAAATCCGAATATATTCATATTTATTTGAAATTTAAGCTTTTTTAAAAGGCCCTCAAAAGGCCTTTATTGCTAATATAATACATAACAATAGGGTTTTTGTCAAATTTGGCGGTGGTTGGTTGGATCATATGGAATAGTGCCATGGTTGTAAGTTAGCGGATTTAGGTCTTGGTGGACCATACGCAATTTAACCAATATCACGTTTGTAAATCAAACCTCCAATACGCTTTTATCCTGTAGGGGCGAGCTTTAGCCGCCCGATTAAATTGGTTTTAAAAACGGCCGGCCTAGGCCGGCGGCCCCTACATAAGCATCAATCTTAAAATATTTTAACCACGGTAAAATTGCGTATGATCCGTCTTGGTATTAAACGTCACCTTGAGCGTAAGCTTTCGCAACCCTTATACATTGAATAATAACCATTATGAGCGCAAGCGAAGAATCGCTTATATAAG
>JBBRWU010000133.1:0-2386 GCA_038249015.1 Candidatus Doudnaibacteriota bacterium
CTTCTATTCAGGCTGTATTGATGAGTATTGTGCAAACAATGTCTTTAAAAGGACAAAATATCCTGGACACCCTGCCTAAACTTCTGGCCTTGCCCGCCCAGAGTTACACCGTGGCTTTGGAAAAAGGTGAATAGTTACAGGGGTTGTTCTTGACAAAATAATTTAGTTGTGATATAATTAATGTTACTTTCCTGGAATCTTGCTTAGGTTAGAGTATAATTTGCTGCATTATTTCTAACCTAAAAGATCCGGGTGTCTATTTTAACCGGTGTTTAGAGTTTAGGCGCCTAAAAATAGTTTAGTAAATTAGAATGGTTAATTCCCCCAAACTTTCCATTTCAGATTTTTAAAGCCTTAACGGCGATTTAATTTTGTAATATATAGACAACATATGACACAACAGACTTTTAACGGTTTAGGAATTGCTCCGAAAATTTTAGAAATTTTATCAAAACATCAATTTGTTACGCCGACACCAATTCAATTGCAATCCATTCCGCACGCTTTAGAAGGTAAGGATATAATGGGCATTGCCCAGACCGGAACAGGGAAAACCCTGGCTTTTGGTATTCCGATGATCCAGCGCTTGGTAACCAATAAGGGTAAGGGTTTGGTAATTTTACCAACTCGCGAATTAGCCGTGCAGGTTGAAGAATCATTGCACAAAATTGGGCAGACCTTGGGACTGAAGACCGCCGTTTTAATTGGCGGGGAAAATATGAATAAGCAAATTCGGCAACTGCGGAATAATCCGCATATTATCATTGCCACCCCGGGCAGATTAATTGACCATTTGGAACAGCGAACCGTGCATTTAGACAGGGTGAATGTTTTAGTGTTGGATGAAGCCGACCGAATGTTGGATATGGGTTTTTCTCCGCAGATAAAGAAAATTTTAGTGACAGTGCCGAAAGATCGCCAGACGATGTTATTTTCCGCCACCATGCCCGCGGAAATTGTGAGCATTGCCAACTCCTATATGAAGTTGCCGGTACGGGTAGAAGTAGTACCGCAGGGAACAACTGCCACCAATGTTACGCAAGAAGTATTTTTTGTTCATCGGGAAGCCAAACTTTCTTTGTTGGAAAGTGTACTGAAAGAATATTCCGGCACTGCTCTGGTTTTTTGCCGCACCAAATTTGGCGCAAAAAAAGTAGCTCTTGCCGTTCGCGGTATGGGTTTTAGTTCTTCGGAGATTCATTCCAACCGTTCTTTGAATCAGCGTTTGGAAGCTTTGTCCGGTTTTAAGTCCGGCAAATATCGTATTTTGGTGGCTACGGATATTGCCGCCCGCGGGATTGACGTAACCGGAATTGAAGTGGTAGTAAATTTTGATTTGCCGGAACAAGCAGCCGACTATGTTCACCGTATTGGGCGCACCGCCCGGGCCGAGAAAAAAGGCCATGCTATTTCTTTTGCTACTCCTGAACAAAAATTTGATGTAAAAGCTATTGAACGTTTAATTAAAAAGCAATTGCCAATTTCGGCGTTGCCCCAACTTAAACCTGTTACCCGAGTGCCCGGTTCGCATCCTCCTTTACCGGAGCGCTCCGAGCGACCCAGACACGGCGGTGGGCATTTTCGCGGTCAAAGACGGCTTACGCCCCCGGATAAAAATGCAGAACGCGGAGAAAGTGGCCGAGGTTATTTTATTTCCAAACCGCCGCGTTCTAATATGCGCTCAAACCGTCGCGGTGCGCCTAGTGCAAGCAGGCATTACAGCAGTCCTCGGCCGGCTAAGTTTAATAATCAATTTTAATCTAACAAATAGGCAGGAATTTAACGGCCGTTAAATTCCTGCCTATTTTAAAAAATATTGACTTTATTAGTTGAAAATAGTATAATTTATCTATAAATCGCCCCAAGTTTCGGGGCAATTTTTTAACTCATTAAAATATTTTCCTTTTGGTAATCTTTTGTATTTAAGGAGGAATACCAGCATCATAATGCAATTATAAACATGGCCAATGACAGCATAATTTTAAGATTTTCAGAAGTAAGTTTTGAGTTTAGTCACAACAAACCTATTTTAGATGAGGTCAGTTTTGGCGTGCGCACCGGCAGCCGTATTACTTTAATGGGACAAAATGGCGCGGGTAAATCCACCCTGTTTAAAATGATTACCGGTGAAGTTACTCCGCAAGAAGGGCAAGTACACCGTACTCCCAAGGATGCCAGCATTGCCATTGCCAGGCAGGTTATGCCGAAAGAGTTAATGGGGTTATCGGTGCGGGATTATTTTGCCACGGCCTTTACCCCGTTAGAGAATGTTAAAAATTCATTAGGCAGCAACCAAAAAGATGATGATCAAAAATGGAATTATGAAAATGACAATTCTCTAACGGGGTTTACCCCAAAAAAAGTCCCTTATAATTTGGATAAATTA
>JBBRWU010000134.1:0-2346 GCA_038249015.1 Candidatus Doudnaibacteriota bacterium
ATTGTCTGCAACTTGAGCAAAAGAGGGTGATACGTTAATATATAAAAGCGCTATTAAAAATAGTCTGCTTAGTCTGTTTATTAGATTTCTCACTTTCTTTTTATTTAGTTTAATGTGTTCTATATTGTCTGCCTTATAATGAGCCATAACGGCCGACGCTATGGCAAGTGCGGGATTAAATTGTTGCTCAACTGTCTGCCAACACAAATGTATGTAAAGATTTCAAATGTTTCAACGACCACTAAACCCCGCATTATGGCTAGGTGCTGTGTGTGACCTGCATGAGCAGCGCACACCCGTCGTAAGCTTTAGAAAAAAGTCAAAAATACAAATTTTCTTTAGCAAACAACGGGTGTATTTTTCCAGAGGGTGGAAGTCCCTTCCTTCGGCTTCGTACCCACATATGTTAAGGAAGATAAAGGCAAATACCAGTTGGTGGTGAGCGAAAAGGGCTGGAAAACACTTAAGCAGAACTTAGCGAAGCGATCTCACGAACACCTTTAAGAAATAAACAATTTGTGAGTAAAATCAAAGTCATCACCCGGAAAACGACTCCGGCCACTTTTGACGAACGCATCCATAAGCTCAAAGAGCTACAGAGAGGCTGGCTCGGTTACTTCCGTATGGCAAGTATTCAGGGCAAGCTCAAGGAACTCGACGGGTGGGTGCGTAATCGTCTCAGGTATTGCATCTGGCATTTCTGGAAAAAGCCCGAACGGAAAAGGAAGAACCTAATCCGGTTGGGTATTGATCAGAATCATGCTTATGCATGGAGCAGAACACGGATGGGAGGCTGGGCAGTAGCACAACGGCGAAGCCCTCACGGACACCGTTAAAATAGACAAGCTGTCCGTAAAGTCCTATTCTTGTCACTACTATTACCTTAGACCGATTGCGGCAAAGAGGTTACGAGTCTATGCTATCGCTTTATGAGAAAATTGCCCCACATCTTAACGAACCGCTGTATACGAGGCCCGCCTGGCCTGCCCTGAGCGAAGTGAAAGGGTACAGTGGTGTGAGAGGCGCACCCCGCTGGTTAACTACTGGCGGGGCCGTCTACTCGATTGTGCGTTCGCCTTATTCGCCATATAACTAATTCAAAATTTAATCTTCAAAAAAAGTAGTAGCAAAAGGATAGTCTGCAAGCCAAAGCCAAATTTTATAATCACTCTTTCGCATCACATTAGTAGAAGCACCTTTCATATTTATTAAATTGTTTTGAATGTCCGTCGCTGACATAAGTAATTATTTTTACTCCATTTCCAAAAGTCACAAACGTTTTTTGAAGGGATTATTTAAAAAATCATTTTTTTACCACTGCTTACTTGCGTGCAAATACGAAATACGCATCACCACTTTTAATTGCTCATTTTCTGCGGCATTTCTTGCGCCGTAAATTAGATAATTGCTGCTGCCTGCATACTTTAGTTTTGCCAAAGGATGTTGTTCGCCCCATTTTCTATCAAAAACTATTTTGCCAATTTCGGGTGGTAAAACAATGTGCATACTGCGGCTTTCGTGGTCGTGTATGTGACCAAATTCGTTGTCGATTATAAACTGCTCGCTTGGGCCGTGAAGATTGTCATAAGCAGGAAGAAAGAATGCACGGTAACCGCCATCACCGCTGATGTGGCTGTGACCAACTTTTATTTTTGCAAATGTTTTTACGTAGGCAAAAAGGTCTTCTTCCCATTCATTACTTTCCGGAAATTGACTTATTTGTCGGTTTGGTGCAGGACCAAAAGTTTCAGGACGCTCTTCGTTTCTTGACGGAAAAGCGTTTACTGCCGCGGAAAGTGTTTCCTTTTCTGACGCAGTTGTTTTTATTTTCGTTTCCATATTTGTTTTTGTTTTTGTGGAATTGCAGGAAATAAATCTCAAAAAAATACTTTTGATTTAATAATTCATTTTAGCAAATACTTCTTTAAAATCGTCTTCCATTGCTTTTGTATTGCTCTCTTGAAACCACGCCATTAATTTTTGTAAAAACACAGGTCGTTCATCGCCTTGGGCTAATAATTCTTTGCGTTTTGCGGCTTCGGCTTTTGAACTTGAACCCCAATCAATTACTTCTTCGCCGGCTGCATTTACGCCTATTACTTTAGGAATACTTTTGCCGCCTGTTGCGCTTAAGTATAAATTCATAAACTCGGGATTGCTATCTCTAAGCGCTATTTTTACATTAAAAATTTTATTGGTTGCCAATATTTTTACAATGTAGGGCAGGTTAAAGGTGGAAGAACCGCACCAATTTTCGGTGATGATATAAATATCTAATGGCTCGGAAATATTTTGCGCAGCGGCTGTAATTTCTGCCGATGGCGTGTAGTTTTGTAAAACATCTTG
>JBBRWU010000135.1:0-2342 GCA_038249015.1 Candidatus Doudnaibacteriota bacterium
AAACAAAAATAAAGCTGGTTTTACCTTAATCGAATTGTTGGTGGTTATCGCCATCATCGGTTTGCTCGCATCGGTGGTACTCTTGGCGCTGAATTCTGCTAGACAGAAATCACGTGACGCCAAGCGTCTCGCGGATGTAAGACAGTTGGCTTCTGCTTTGGAGTTGTTCTATAACGACGCCAGCGCCTACCCGACTTGTACTACGGCATGTGCCGGTACTGCAGGTCTGCCAACTCAGGTCATGGGAAGTGGAAGTGGAACCGGAGTACTGAGAGGTGGTATACCTGATGCGTCTGGTAACATTCCAACTCTTACCCCGACTTATATTGGTTTAATTCCAAGTGCTCCAGGCCCGGCTGATAGTGCAGCTTGTGCTGCAGCTAATGATTATAAGTATGCGGCAGTAGCTAACGGCTCCTCCTATACTTTAACTTTCTGTCTTGGTGCTCCGACCGGAAGTTATCCCGCCGGAATTCGTACTTTGACACCGGCTGGTATTCAATAAGCTAGAATCTAGTTAACGTTATCCGTGCCCTGCCTTAAAAAGAGGTCGGGCACGGATAAGACCTTAATGGGTCTGTTACCGAATGTCATTTTGACTGCAATTTAAAAATTTTGGCCACTCGGCCAAAAAAACTTTTCCGCTTACCTTTCAGGTAAACATCAAACTTTATTTCGCCCGATTGCCTCAGAATTTTAAAATTTCGCCTTAAAAGCCCATTCGGCAACAGACCCTTAAAAAATTTGTGAATTTTAAATTAAGTCAAAATACAATTATTTTTTTAGGCAGCCTGACCGTGGCTGTTATTTTGTTTGTGGCAATTTTTCAAGGAGTGAAGGCAGGTAAAGCTACTGCCCAGGCTAATGCGGTAATTTTGGTAACCCAAAATTTTTCTGCGGGCTTAGAGTATTTTTATCAAGATCAAAATCGTTTTCCCAATGTCTTGGAATTTAACGAGCAGAATCTAATGTTAAATTATTTTAATGTTTTTCCGTTTCCGAAGTTTATTTCGGCTTTGTGTACGGAAAGCTTTGAATACAAAAAAAACAGTAACACGTCAGTTATTCTAAATTTTTGTTTGCCTAAGAGTGCCGGCACTTATCAGGCAGGCTGGAATACCTTAACTTTAAATAAATAATCAAAAATTTTCCATGTTTTCTAGTGTGATTAATAAATTTCGGTTACCCTTTAGAGAGGACACTGTTTTTAGTCTTCTTTTTTTATTGGTTTTAACCGTACCTTTGGCTTTTACCATTTATACCCGAGAAAATTTTGAAATAATTAAATATGCTTTGTGGTTAATAGTGTTAGGAGTAATGCTATTGGTTTTGGCTTTAAAAGTTAAAAGTGGGGAAGGTCGGTATAATTTAAAAACTTTTCCTCGGTTGCCTTTATTTTCACTCGTAGCTTTTATTATTTTTGTGCTGGTGTCAACTTATTTTTCCCCGGACAGGTTAAACAGTATTTTTGGTTTTTACTACCGTTTTGCTAATAGTTTGTTAGTTTATTGTCTTTGGGCGGTAACACTTTTTTTATTTATGTTTAAGGGCGGAAGAGCTCGACTTTTGGTTTTAACGAAGGTTTTGGTTTTTGATGCCTTAATAATTTCTCTGGTCGGCATATTGCAGTCGCAGGGCATTGGTTACTATGAAGGTTTGGATATGGCCGCTATTTCCAGAGCCCCCAGTCTGTTGGGTAACCCGATTTTTTCCAGTATGTTTATCGCGAGTATTTTTCCATTTGCTGTTTATTTTGGATTTAAAGCGAACCATTTTTCGGCTAAGGTTTATTATGTGCTAACGGGAATTTTAATACTTACCGGTATTATTTTATTGACCAGTCGCGGTGCTTGGTTGGGTTTAGTGGTAGGAATTTTAGCTATGCTGATGATTGCTGCATTTTATGCAAAAAACAAGAAGATAATAATTTTTGGCGTCTTAGGATTAATTATAATCAGTGTCTCCGTAGCAGGTTTTTTAAAAGTTTATAACGTACAAAATGCCCGACTAACTTTATCGCTTTCGGAATCAAATGCGACCACCCGCTTGTATGCGTGGGGCATGGCCCGTGAAGCCATATTTGAACATCCTATTGTAGGAGTAGGATTGGGAAATTTTCAACAATATTTTGAACAAAACAGGGAAAAATATTTATCTAATGCGGTGCAAAATTTTGATGATGCGCATAATTTATTTTTGCAACTGCCCGCCACCGCCGGGGTCCCGGCCGCTTTGGCTTTTATTACATTATTAATCGCGTCAATAATTTCTGCTATTAACTATTTTAAAAAACAACAAGATTATTTTGCCTTAGCTACAGCCGGCGCCATAATTATTTTTGC
>JBBRWU010000136.1:0-2330 GCA_038249015.1 Candidatus Doudnaibacteriota bacterium
ACTAAAAATCTTTACCCCATCTTCTTCGGCAATTAAATGCTTGCGGGTTTTAGAAAGTACAAAACTAAACAAAAGCAAAAAAACATAACGGAATCCCTGTAGCGCATTGATTACCGAAATTTTTCCCAAGACGAATAAAAAACTTAAAAAAATGAAATTTGCCCCGCCTAAAACCTGCTTAAATAAAAATATGGCGGAAGTACTTTTTTTCTTGGGATCTTTTTTTATGGCAAAAATCTTTTTTCTGTACGGGGCATAAACCAGCAGGCTTACTAAAATTGCGGCCGCGCCGATTCGGTTCCAAATTAAATTATTGATTACCGGCCCATTCTGCGCGCCATATTGCCATAAAATATAGTACAAACTAAACAACAAAGCGCTAAAAGTTTTTATAACAATATGCTTGCCCCAGGTTTTGCCTTTTTGATGTGAAATTAACAGTGCTCCGGGTACGAGCAAAAAAATTGCCGCCACTTCGTTTAAAGTCGGCCGGCCTCTGCCGGTAATTAATGACAGCACTACATCAAAAACCGGAACTAACCCAAAAATATAAGGAACTACGCGAGAGGCCTCGCCTTGGGAAAGTGCTTTAAAGAATACGTACATAGCCAAAGAAAAAGCCGCTCCCGAAAACAAATTCAATAATACAAATTTTATTGGCAAAACCTGGTAATTCCACGGCCATAATACAATCAACAAAAGCCCCATAACCACGGTATAAAAAGTGTAAGCCACAGGTTCAACTTTTCTGGTCGTAATTAAAAACTTATCCATTAAATCCACAGTGGCTTGGATAAGGTATTGAAAAATTGTTAGTAAAATTAGCATAAGTTAAAGGTCAAATGTAATACTCCATCTCATTATCCTTACAGATTTCCGAATATTTCAATGCACTAAATCTCACTTTACGTTTAAGTGAATTTTCCCGGTCAATTTCTACTAATCCAAAACGGGGCCAAAAGCCGTGTTGCCATTCAAAGTTGTCCGTAAGCGACCAATGCAAATATCCTCGCACATCTACACCTTCTTTAATTGCGTGATGAACATAATATAAATGGTCTTTAATAAATTTTTCCCGCTTTTGGTCTTTGTCATCCGCTAATCCATTTTCTGTTATATAAATCGGCTTATCATATTTTTTTAAATTTATCAGTACCCGTTCCAGTCCGTCCGGGTGAATGCTCCAATTTAAATCGGTAAATTCATGCCCGGTGTGGCTACTTTTACGCCTGCCCAAAACACCAATATGAAAATGCTCATAGTAATTTACTCCAATATAGTCACAAGTAGCCACAGTACGCCTTAAAATATATTCATTGGCCAAATAATGGGACAGTGAACGCACTACCCCGCCCAAAAGTCCCGAAGGCTGAAGATCGGATAGGTGAAAAGCCATACTTACCGGCTTTCCGGTTTGCGCCTTTATTTGCGGGGCAGTTAAATTATGAGCGGTGATAATGTTACTTATTACCTGAAAAGTCTTTAAAAAACTTTTGTTTTGCGGAGGAAAAATACCAAACAAGTATGAATGTGTGGCGTAAACTTCAGGCTCATTAAAAGTTAACCAAAAATCTACATAGTCGCTGAATCTACGGGCCACAATTTCCGCGTATCTTAAAAAAAATTTTATATTTTCTTTTTTGGCAAACCCGCCTTTTTTGGCAAACCAAATCGGCAATGTAAAATGATGCAATGTTAAAAAGATTTGCAAACCATTTGCCTTGGCGGACTGCAACATTTTTTCGTATGCCTCTAACGTTTTTTGGTCAAATTCCCCTTCCTTAGGTTCAATTCTGGACCATTCCAAACCAAAGCGGGTAGCATTATGATTTAAATGCTTGGCAATGGAGAAATCTTCTTCGAAACGGTTAAAAAAGTCGGCGGCTTCACCGCTAAGATACTGCTCGGGAATATGCTTGTGTTTTTTAAGGGCATTTTTCCTTTTTTCGCTGTTTTCCCATACCCACCAATCCGAATTTTTATTATTTCCTTCGGTTTGATAGGCGCTACTGGCCGCACCCCAAAGAAAATGTTCCGGGAATTTTAGTCTGACTTTTTGCATTTTTTGCTGCTTCTTTGTTTCTTAATTTTTTGACAATCAATTCCCTTTTATTATGCCATATCTTCACAAAATAATCAAAATCTGGTAATATTGATAGGAATTATGTTGAGTTTTATTTCCTTAATACTTAGAACTTACGCCTTTGCGCAGTTTAAGTAATTAGCGATGGAAATTCTGGTAATTGATATCTTCTGCTCATACCAGCTGATGCCTTCTGTAATTCTAGCTCTTTCCAATTTAAAGAATGTCATAAAAGCGGCAAAGATAT
>JBBRWU010000137.1:0-2270 GCA_038249015.1 Candidatus Doudnaibacteriota bacterium
ATATGCGGGGGCAAAACTATAGCATTTTCTGGTCTTTCCCAGGAATTTCCTAAATTCCAGTTTAGAAGCGATCACATTATGTATTGTACCTTCTATTTGACAGGACTCAAGGAACCCTTGCCAAAACTGAGGGTTTTTGTTATAATATTTGGGCATAATTTTTAAGATTTTGTGAGTACCCCGAGAATCCTCGGGAGATGGGCAAAATCAATAAGAGAGAACACCATGGAAAAATTGCAGATTAAAGCGACTTTAAGAGACCTTAAGACCTCCAAGCCGGAAAAACTAAGAAGAGTAGGTCGCTTGCCGGCTGTACTTTACGGTAACAAAGTGCAAAATGTAAACCTGACTGTGGACGCCAGAGAATTTGATAAACTTCTTAGAAAAGCCGGGGAAAGCACAATTGTTGAATTAACTACCGACGACGGTAAAACCCATCCGGTTTTAATTCATGATGTACAAAACCATTATTTAACATCAGTTCCAACCCACGTAGACTTTTACGAAGTCAGTATGACCAAAAAACTCAAAGCTGCGGTTGTTTTGGAATTTATTGGCGAGTCCCAAGCGGTTAAAGCCCTTGGCGGAGTATTGGTTAAAGTGCTATCCGAAGTTGAAGTGGAATGCTTGCCGGCCGACTTACCACACAACATTGTAGTATCTTTGGATGTATTAAAAACCCTACACGACACCATTCATGTCAAAGATTTACCTGTTCCGGCCAAAGTTAAACTTATAACTGAAGCTGATGAACTTGTTGTTAAAGTCCAGCCTCCGCGTGAAGTGGAAACCGAACTTTCTGCCCCGGTTGTTGAAGATATTAGCAAAGTTGAAGGTGCCGCCGAAGACAAACCGGTCGTCGACCCTGACGGCAAACTGGAAGTAAAAAAGCCCGAAGCCAAAAAGTAACCCTGAATTTTTAAACCCGTCCCGATTTATCGGGGCGGGTTTATTTTTATTCTTTATTTAGGGTTTAATGGGGTCAAGTGGAATTTAGCGGGATTAACTGTCAGCTCATACTTCTATCGGTGTCATCCTGAGAAGTGTAGCCGACGAAGGATCCCTTATTTAAGAGATTCTTCACGCTCAGATGCATTCGCGTTCAGGATGACACCAAGGTTTGTTATGATATTACTGTGTTTAAATTCCATATGGCCCATAGTATCATGGTTGTTAGTTAGCGGATTTAAGTTTTAGTATTAAGTGTTATCCTGAGAGTAGCTTTCACAACCCTTATACCTTGAATAAGTACCATTGTGAGCGCAAGCGAAGAATCACTTATATAAGGAACTCCTCACTTTGTTCGGAGTGGTTAAATTCCAGATAGCCCGCGACTGGTGTTGGGGAACGAGTGATGTAGTTTGCAGTTGATGCCTCATCCCGATAAAGCATCGGGACTGCGAGGTGATTCATTTTTATAATTTTTTGATATAATTAATTTTATGAACCTCAATAAAAAAATTATTGGCCCGCTAATATTTGCAACCCTGGTGCTTATTGGCACTTTAGTCCATCAATATTTTTATAACCAAAAAATAATAAAAGAAGTGAAATTCAAAAAAGCGGGGGACACAACCTACCAGTATTTAGTTACCCCCAAAGACACCAGCCCGCTTCCGGAAATCGCCAGGGTAAGCATTAAGTTGCCCATCCTCATGTATCACCATGTAGGCTCGCTTCCGCCAAAACCTAACGCCGTAAGAAAAGACCTTACGGTTTCATCCGATGACTTTGAAAAACAGGTCAAATGGCTGGCAGAAAATAATTATCACAGCATAACCTTAAAGGATCTTCATAACTACTCTTTGGGCAGATTCACAATGCCACAAAAGCCAGCCATCTTCACTTTTGATGACGGCTATCTGGACGTATTTTCAAACGCCGCCCCAATTTTAAAAAAATATAACTTCGTCGGAAGTTTTGCCATAATTACACAATTCCCGGGCACGCAAAATGCGGATAATACATATGCATCATGGGAAGACATTGCGACCGCTTATTTGGCAGGAAACGAAATAATCTCCCACACCCAAAACCATTTTGACGGCAAAAACCCAAAATATTCTGCTGATTTTGTAAACAAAAACCTTTGTGAATCTAAAATTGATATTAAAAATCACTTAGGTTTTGAAACTAACATTTTAATATACCCTTATGGTCACTACACTCAAAAATACATTGAGGAAGCCAAAAAATGCGGATTTGTTATAGGATTAACCGTACACGAAGGCAAAAAAGTTAATTTGGATAATCTGATGGAAATCCCGCGC
>JBBRWU010000138.1:0-2239 GCA_038249015.1 Candidatus Doudnaibacteriota bacterium
ATAAAGCGGTGGCCGAAACAGTCGGTTATTCAGCAGTCGCTTACGATGACGGCATTTTTGAATTTCGGGATAACATTTGGCAACCGCCGACCCTAAGCACCGGTGGAGGCGGAAGTTCCGGTGGGGGCAGTACAGCAACTAGTGTTGTTTCGTACTTGGGAACTTCACAATTTAAATTAAACGAAATTTTTGCCAACCCCACTGGGGATGACGCCGGAGGAGAATGGATAGAAATTTATAACTCGGCCCAAGCCACGGGGAGTTTGGCTAGTTTTTATTTGGCCGACGGCGAAGGGGACGCTTGGAGTTCGTCTGCTTATTTAATTTCCACTTCCACTTTAGCGCCCTCTTTGGGTTTTGCCGTAGTATACTTGCCCAAAGATTCCCTAACTTTAAATAATTCCGGTAAAGAAAAAGTAAAATTATTTAATTCACAAAAACAATTGGTAGACGTAATTGAATATGCGGACGCACCGGAAAATCGTGCTTGGGCAAAAATTCAAAATAGCAAATGGCAATATCAAATTCCAACACCCGGCCAAGATAATAGTTTAGTACCGGAATTGTCAAAAATTATTATCAGTGAAATTTTACCTGCTCCACAGCCGGAACAGGAAGAATTTGTTGAGCTTTACAATAGCGCTACTACTACGGCAAATTTAGGAGGAATGATTTTAAAAATTGGTAGTAGGAGCAAAGTATTTGATTTTGGACAAACACTTTTATCCATGACATATTTGGTTTTGTATTTAGACGATTTACCCACGGCTTTAAGAAACAGTGGGCAGGAAATTACGTTATTAGATATGTATGGCAGAATAGTTTCGTCTGTTGTTTATCCAAAGGCAAAAGCCGGGGAGGCCTATGCCATTACCGAAGCGGGGGATTATTTTTGGACCGGTAGTCCAAGTCCGGGAGAATTAAATATGATAGTTTTGTCAGCCAGTACGACCGGTCCGGTAAAAATAACAGCGAGTACTGTTGTTAAGTCATCCGCTTCTTCTAAAACCACAGCCGACTACACTAAACTTAGTAAGGCCTATGGTAATTTGGAATTAAAATTAGCAATGCTGGAACAACGGGTTAATGAATTAAGTTTAAACAGCAAAACCCAAGTCAGTGAGGGTTTTGTGGATAATTCTACTATAGAAGGGGAAAATAACGCACCAAAATCAAGCCAAGCGTCGTATAAATATTTAGTGTTAGCCGGAGGTTCTTTGTTAGTTTTAATTGGGATCGGGAAAAAACATCTTTCCCGCATTTTTAGAAAAAATCTGGATTAGTTTAGACAAATAGGTTATAATAGAGGTACTAGTTTTTGTCTTTTGTTGGGTGTTATTCCCAATGACTTAAACTTTAAACATTAAATAAAAATAGGGAGTTATATGAACAAACTACAACTAACCGAACAATTAGCTGCTAAATTGGGGATTACCCATTCTGAGGCCGAACGTTTTGTTAACACATTTACCCAAATGATTTACGAAACCTTACGAGGCGGAGATAAAGTAAATATTTCCGGTTTTGGACAGTTTAGTGTTTCGCACCGTGCTCCGCGTATTGGTGTGAACCCCAGAAACCCCAGCCAGAAGATTACCATTCCGGAACTTAACACCCCCAAGTTTAAAGCTGGTGAAGCATTTAAAGAAGCAATTAAACTTCGACCGTAATAATCACGTCTGTCTGAAACTCGGAGTCGAAGACTGGCAGACAGGCGCGAATAAAAATTAGATTACACAGATACAAATAAAGCCCCTTTCTAGAGAAGGGGCTTTAAAATAGGTCAAAAAAATTATTGTACCGATGCAACAGGAGTTTTTGACTGTCTTAAATATTGGAATAACAGGAATGCATAAATGCTAATTAGGGGAGTCCAAAAGATTTGGAAGACAATATTACCGATTGTCACCAGCAAACTCTGGTGAATTAGAGTACCGACTATGCCTAGTATAAAACCTATAGCAAAGCCGGCGAGAAAGGAAATTATTCCGATAAAAAAACCTTTTTTAAAAATTTGCCAAACATTGCCTTGTACATAGTGCTTGCTTTGGTCTAAGGCTTTTTTTCCGGTTAGACCTTCGGTTATAACAATGTAGGTTGATTGGCTATACCAGAAAGCAAAAAGAATACCCGGTACAATTAATAAAATAGTTCCGCCAAATACGAACAAAAATACCAAAAGCCCGGTAAAAATTAAAGGCAGTACATTGTGGGAAGATTCTGCAAAAGATTTGCCGGC
>JBBRWU010000139.1:0-2193 GCA_038249015.1 Candidatus Doudnaibacteriota bacterium
CAAAAGAGAAACTCTACAGTCTTGGAATATACAATGCCGAAGCTATCTGTAATTTTCCTTTACTTCTTTTAGACAAACTTTTTATGCCTTTAATGGAGACTTGTCCACAGACTGCATCACAATATGTATTGACCCCGTACCGTTTTAGGCCTTAGTCCAGATAAAATTAAACACCGAGCGCAGGGTGGTTGCAATTTCTTTTGAGCGAATTATTATGCCAATTGGTTCACTATTTTTTCGATAAAGAGCAAAAGAAACATTGTTGCCGTAAATATAACAATCTAAAGGAATGGGGTATAAAGTTTCGTCTAATATTTTTACCTCGCGCAAAGCATAAGGGTCGGTAAGCAGTTTTATGCGTTTGGATTTGGCCTGCCCGGAAATTAAGATTTTAATCGGGATTTTTCTTTTAATTCTTTGCGGGATGTAATAGTTGGAAGAATGGAATTCTATTTCCGGATTGATTTGTTTAAGACTGACAAATTCTAAAATTGGCTGGTTTTCTTTTAAATTGTCAAAATATAATTTTTTAATTCCTTCTAGCCCTTCATAAAAAATAATTTTTGGTTTATGAGAAGCAGTAGAGAGAAGTAATCGAAGTTCGGGAATAATGGATTCCAGCTGATCAATTTCCGCTTGTTTTTTGTTTAGTAGATTCTGAGGGTCTTCAGCCAAAAGGTATCTTCTTTTTCCGTGAATGCTTTGAGAAATTAAACCTTGCTTAATAAGGTTTGGTAAGAATTTGTATAGTAAGGATCTATTTACTTTGGCTTTTTCTGACAAGTGTTTTGGTAGTGATTCTCCTAATTCTAAACCCGCCAGGTAAATAGCAGACTCCGCTTGAGAAAGCCCTAAATTTTCCAATAGCTTTTGAATAACCATAAAGTGTTGTTATTTATGACACTTTTATTATAACATTATTTACCTTTATTTGTATATAGATTACGCTAACAGGTCACCTAAAAGGTGATAATTTACAACACTTAGGAGGAAGTGAAATATGGCTTGGTTTTTGGTAAAGAATTGCAGAGAAGTCTTGGTGGTATTTTTTGCTGAGGCAGGCTTTGCGATAATGTTGGGCGGGTGGGTTGAACTTTTGCTTTTCGTTCAAGGCTTGGCTTATATTTTAGCACTGAAGGTTTCACAGGAGAAAGGCTGGAAACAACCGGCGGAAAGCCCGATAACAAAACTGTTTCCCAAGTTTCAGGGCAAAGACGGCGTTCCAATGCTGTTGCTTCTGGTGTGCCTCCCAGTTCTGTTTGCTTCCATGCTTGTAGGATGGGGGATCAGAAAATTTTGCGGTTGGTAGAAAGAGGATCTAAAGTGAATTTTTTTCAGAAGTGGGTTATTGGACAACCAGGCGAGAATTATTCTGCTACTTCTGTAACCGTGGTAGAAAAAAAGGAGGAATTGGCCATTGAGCAAACAAAGGTTGTAGCAACGGTCGTTGTTGCCCAACCGGCCACTCCGCCGCCGGCTCCTTTATTGCCGTCTCCTCCATCAACTGTCTTGTCGCCGGATCGTCTGGTTAGGCCTTTTGGCGTTCGTTCCATTGAGCACGCTGTGACGTTGGAGGGGAATCAGTATAATGTGGTAGTTTCTAATTTTAACTGGTTATCTTCCGGGCAATCCACGCATGCGAAAGTGACAATAAGTTTGCCTGGCAGATGGGCCGTGACCAGCCGGGGAAACTTAATGCTAACGTGGAAAGGCGGTCCGATTGATGGGACGGACGAAATGATTGGCGCGTTTGCCCAGGCGGGCTATCAGGTAGAAAGGAGGTTAATTGACGCTTGTCTTTTTCCAATCCAAAATCAGATACTGGAGATTGAACGACAGCTCAAAGGTTTCTGACAACAAAAAAACCGGCAAAGTGTTTGGCGCAAAAGGAGGGCGCTTGATAAAATACTTGCCGGTTTTAATTTTAAATTTGTAAAGACTAGCTTCGTTCACGGCCGTGAATGAAGCTAGTCTAAGATAGATAAAAAAAGTCCCCTGCTTCTTTCCGAGTTGGGTCGGAAGCAGGGGTGCTTAAGCGAGCGCAAAAATGCGCTTAGAGCCTATCCACAGTCTCTTAATTCCGCCTCAACAGCAAAGATATGAATGCCAGCACAACCATTTGACGACTTGTTTCTAATTTTCTCTCACAATTCTTCCAAAGTCTCCGACACTTTTCTAACCACCCGAATGATC
>JBBRWU010000140.1:0-2192 GCA_038249015.1 Candidatus Doudnaibacteriota bacterium
TGGCATTGATATTTTGTTACTTTTATTGGGGCAGGTTTTCTTGCTAAAAGCAAGGAAGCTCCCCCCAAGAAAAGTATATCAGATTGTTAAGGAATTAGGGGTTTCGTAATTCAAGGCCTAAAGGAGGGTCGAACAATGAAACTCTTACTACTCCTTGCTGTTTCGCTTATGACTTTCGGCCAAAAAGTGATTTGGCACGGAGAAACAGAATTCACACAAGGTCAAAAAGGTAACCAAGCCTATGACCTGTACGTATTCGGAAGCATCAACCGCGTCGCCTTCTTAGGCAGGTACATCAAAGTTGAAAACTGTGTTCACCGCGGAGAATTCGGCCTAGGCCGAACATTCCTATTCTGCAAAGACAAAAGCAAACGGCCACGCTTGATAATAACACCATACCCAGGTGTAACCACGGACAAAGCCATTTTACTGGCAATTGTAAATGTGGCAAAAATTGCCGGCCACACGATTGTCTATATTCCCGACGCCAAGTTCTACTCTGGCCGAAACACACTCTACCAAGAACTTTCAGCCGGACTAACCAAACGCGGCCAATGGCAATTCCGCTGGGAATCACTCGACCTTTGGAATTTGCCGACAACAAACGGAAAAATTCCACATCTCAAGGCTTTCGACAGATTCGGCCTTGAACGCCGAGTCTTCACAAGCAGAAACAGCCACTTTCATATTTCCCGGTTCGTGGACACCACGAATCGGGGGGCTGGATTATACACAGGCTTTAGGTAGTAATTCCACCGACTCAAAACCCCGTCCCGTCAGCCTAGGCTGACGGGACGGGGTTGATTTTTTACTATTTGCTTTTTAGGCTTTTAATTCTTTTTATCTTCTGTAAAAAATTCTTCTTTAAAACTATTGGTCTGCCTAGTTCTTTCTCAAGCTATTTTTTGGCAATGCTGGCTATATTACCGCCTCGGTTGGCATCGTTTTTCAGTCAGCATATTCGGTTTCATATTTTTTTCCATCAGAGAACTTTAATTTCAGTTGCCGACAAATTGTCGACGGTTCAAACCCATATTCTTCTTTAACTCTAATTTTCATTTTGAACCAATAATCACGGGGTTTTACGCTATCAGTAAGCGCTTCTATAACATCCACGACCGAAAACCACCACTCATTGTTATAAATTGTCTTTCTAATTTTTTTGGATCATACGTAAAACATGGTTTTAGTCGGTAAAACTTTTAAAGATGTAAAACACCTTGTCATCGCGGGCAGTAGCATCCGACGTGGCGATCCCTTATATTTAAACAGATGTTTAGATTGCTTCGGATGCCCCCGCAATGACACAGTTACATCTGGGTTACTAAGGCTAACCGCTCAGAACCCTAAATTGCGTATGACCCATTTTTTTCCTTTGAACAAAGCAATTTTTGTATTTGTCATAATTTTGACTTTAATTGGCTTAATTATACTAATTATGGCTCAAATCCCCATAAAAATCAAAAAGGGACGACGGTGGTCGCCCAACAGATATGCTTACCAAACGGTTAAGCGCTATTGGCACCGTCGCCCTTTTTTGAGGACAAAAAAGACAAAAGCGCTATAAACCCAATTTTGGCAAACTAATCTGTAGGCGACAAATTTATAATAGCCCAACAAAAAATAGATAGTCAAATGCGGAGAAAATAGGGAATAAAAAATCCCCATTTTGGAGCATTGACATCAGTCCGTACCGTGATATAATACTTATGCACTTGTGGGGGCTTCGGCTCCCTCGCGGTCAATATAAACCGCAGACAGGTGCGTTTTAATTTCAATCGATTTCCGGTTCGCCGGTAAAAAACTTTTTCTTTTTGACGCCTCCATCATCAACTGTTACCTGCCACGAGGGATAAACACTGTGAAAATTTTTCTGGCCGCCTTCAATCTCTTTAATAATAACTTTCAAACGTAATTCGCCAACGATAGCGACAAAAATGTAATACTTTACAATTTTTAATGTCTGATTCCACCCATCTTTGGATTTTCGGCGGACAAAAAGTTTGCGCTCATCAAACTCTTGCAATGTCCCCGATTTTTTTATTACACTTACTGGCAGGTACCCATTAAACTGTACACTAGAGACATGGTAAAATTAGGTTGAAAGGGAATAAATTTTATGGCCAGTAAAAGTAATGTGTCTGTAGAAATTAAAAATGAAATAATTAAAAAGGTAAAAGAGCAAGGGCAAA
>JBBRWU010000141.1:0-2105 GCA_038249015.1 Candidatus Doudnaibacteriota bacterium
AAACTTTCTTTTAAAAGTTTGGAAATTTTTTGATAAGCCATAAAAAACTCCTTTCATTTTAAATATACTCTATTTAATTATTTAGTCAACTACCCCACATATGTGGGGTAGTTGACTAAAGGTGTATTTTAACAGCTTACATACATAGGACTTACGCTCTTACCACTTAAGACCCGGCAAAGCCGGAGTCTCAAAGCGGCTTTGGCTAATTTCTTGGTTATTTTGCTGTGGTTTTACTCGCCGTACCTAAAGTACGTTTCGTAAAATTCTCGCAAAATGCCTCGAAATTAGCTCAAAAGCGTAAGTCCTAATACACAATACGCGGTATTATAATATACCAATATTACGTCTTCTCAGTTTTTCCGAAATTGGTTTTTGCCCATTTTTTTGGTATAATTGACTTAATCTTCTCGCCTACCGGCGCCTGAAGGTACAGCCGATGGCAGGAAGATCTATTTTTGTCACTCCTTATTATTTTGTCAATTAATTTATGCTCCAAACTTTTAAAAAAGCTACAGCAGAAACTTTGGCTGAGATTGCCGAAGAAAAGAAAATCAGAAAAACTGATGAACTATTTTTACTTTTTTCCATGGGCAGTCAATTTGATCATTTAATTAAACAAAAGTTAGACGCCTTAGGTGCTTACTGCTTAGTCGCCGACCCTGCCTCTGTGACAGCGGACGATGTTAAAAAATTAAATCCTACGGGAATAATTCTCTCCGGCGGGCCGGCCTCGGCTCATGCCGAACCACCACCTTTTGACAGGGAGATTTTTGATACACAGATACCGACACTGGGAGTATGCTTGGGCTATCAAACCTGGGCACATTACGTCGGCATGCCTGTAACCTCATCGGACAAGAGGGAATTTGGCACTCATCTATTCAAACGCAACGGGGACTGTGATTTGTTTGAAGGCTTGCCAATGGAATTTAAAGTTTTAGAAAGCCACGGGGATAAAATCCACGTGAGTGATAAATTAAAAATTTTCGGCACCACAGACCACGCGCCGGCCGCAGCCGGCAACTTTAAACACTTGTGGGGTGTGCAGTTTCACCCGGAAGTTACGGAAACCGAATTCGGCGAAAAAATTTACGAAAACTTTTGTTTTAAAATTTGCGGGGCGCGCAACAAATTCCCGGCTTCGGAAATGGCAGCAAAAAAAATAGAGGAATTAAAAAAACAAGTGGCCGGGAAAAAAGTTTTAATTGCCCTGTCCGGAGGCACGGATTCTTCCACCGTGGCTTATTTATTGAAATCGGCTGTGTCGGAAGATCGGAAGATCGGAAGATCGGAAGTTAAAAATTTCCTAGCTTCCGATTCATCCGACAATCCGACAATCCGACAATCTGATCCCTCCGACACCCTATCTGCCACGTCTGACGTGGCATCCCCCCCAAAGGGGGAGAATAAAAAGGTGTTTCGCTCTATCCTTGGCGTTTATATAAAAGGCATTGACCGACCGGAAGACGAAGCCCATGTAATAAAATATTTTGGTGGACAGCCCTGGCTAGAAGTTAAAATAGTGGACGCGACAAATAAATTCCTGGAGGCCCTCAAAGGCAAAACCAAGATGCACGACAAACGCTTGGCAATGCGCGGGATTTACAAAGAAGTTTTGGAAAACCAGGCAAAAAGTTTTGGCGCAGACTTTATTGCTCAAGGTACGCTCTATACGGATATTTCCGAAAGTGGCGGAGGTTACGACAGTGGCGCGAGAAAAGCTCAAATTAAAATCCATCATAATGTAAACTTGGAATTTTCTTTACCGGAGCTTGAGCCTTTGGCGGATTGTGTAAAAGACACCGGCAGAAATATTGGAGCTTCTTTAGGCGTGCCGAAAGAATTACTTTACCGCCAACCATTTCCGGGTCCCGGTTTGATAGTAAGAATAGAGGGCGAAGTTACAGCGGAAAAACTTTCCACTGCCAGAAAAGTTGACGGTATTTATATTGAAGAAATGCGTAAATGGAATTTGTACGATGAAATTTGGCAAGCCGGCGCTGTAGTCACGGCTTCCAATACCACAGCCACCAAAGGTGATGACGCTGCCGAAGGTCACGTAATTGCGCTTTGGGCCGTATGGTCGGTAAATGGCTTTACCG
>JBBRWU010000142.1:0-2069 GCA_038249015.1 Candidatus Doudnaibacteriota bacterium
GTAGACTTCTTTCTTTACCCGGGTGAGGCCACCAACTTACTTAAGAAGTTTACTATGTTTTTTATTGTGGATCTACGTGTAGGTCAAACCTTTAGAGTCCACTGGTCAAACCAGTGGATTACCAACTAATCACTATTTAAAAAACAGCTCCTATTTAGGGAGCTGTTTTTTGTAGTATTTATTTAGAATAAGCCTGAATCCGCCCTTTTTATTCATTAATTCCCGCGAACCCCTGGAAATTGTGGCTACGCTGACTTTGAGATGCTTGGCAATGTCGCGGTGGGGGATATTATTTGAAAGTTGTTTTACAATTTGGAAACGGACTGCCAAGTCTTTATATTCAGCGGGAGTTAGCAAGTCAAATAAAAATTCATGCAAAAGGTTTTTATTTTTGGAAAGTTTATGTATTATACTTTCCAATTCGCGCGCGTATTCAGTCTTATATTGCATAAGCGTAAAGCATTAATGTACTAGTACATTAGCACAAAGAGATGGATAATACAATACTTCCTGTGGATAATATTTGTAGAGCATGGACAATTTCAGTAAAATCTCATTAAAACGTCTGTTTTAGTGTACTAGTACGCTGGTTGACACGCAATACGGAATTGTGTATAATATATATATTATGGAAATTTTACTAATTACTTTAAATCAAATTTGGTGGCAGGTTTTGCATCCGCAAAGCCGTTTTTGGTGTTAGTTCAATGTTATTTTAAACACCTCCTGCGCTTTTTGCGGGAGGTTTTTTTTATTAGCGACGTAGAGCGAGTCCGCTGGCGGCGGGACGAGCGAGACGAGTAGCTATTACAGGTTCAAAACCTAGTAGCTTGCACGATGGAACCTTTATTTTGTAAATTCATATGTATGCAATTAATTAACCAAGTACGGTTACTCAATCTAAATACCTTAAAGGCTCACGAAAAAATAAATTTAATTAGGGCTTTAAAAGTAAACAAACTGCTTCAAAAAGCCGGAAAGTTTATTCAGCCAATAATCGTAGATAAAAATTCAATGGTTATTTTAGACGGGCACCATCGCCGGTATGCGCTGGCTAAAATGGGCTGTAGTAAAATTCCCGCCCTAATGGTCAATTATTTTTCCAAATCCATTTCAGTTACCAGCAGGCGGAAAAATTATAAAATCAGTAAAAAGCTGGTAATTGATTGCGCGATGGGTAATAAGTTGTTTCCGTATAAAACCACAAAGCACTCGATCAACTCAGTCTTACCTAAAATTAATATAAGCTTAAAATCATTAAAAAATAATTAATAATTATATGCCTAAAATATTATTGGAAGAAAACGAAATTCCAACTCATTATTACAACATTGTTGCGGATTTACCATTTAAACTGGATCCGCCGCTTAACCCCAAAACCAAACAACCCATTGGGCCTGCCGATTTTGCCCGGATTTTGCCTATGGAATTAATAAAGCAAGAAGTAAGCCGGGAGCGATATATTGAAATCCCCGAACAGGTAAGAAACGCTTATATGATGTACCGACCCACGCCACTAATAAGGGCGCGCAGGCTGGAACAAGAACTTGATACTCCGGCGAAAATCTATTACAAGAACGAAAGCGTTAGTCCGGTTGGTAGCCATAAGCTAAATACGGCTTTAGCCCAGGCTTATTACAATAAAGCCGAAGGTGTAAAAAGGCTGGCAACGGAAACCGGCGCTGGCCAGTGGGGCAGCGCATTAAGCTTTGCCTGCAACCTATTTGATCTTGAATGTATGGTCTATATGGTAAAAGTCAGTTTTGAGCAAAACCCGTACAGAAAAATTTTAATGAGATTGTTTAACGGCAAGGCGGTTGCCTCGCCAAGCAATTTAACAGAATTTGGTAGGCGCCTGTTAAAGGAAAACCCGGACAATTCTGGAAGTTTAGGAATTGCCATCTCCGAAGCTATAGAAGACGCGGTAAGTCACGAAGGAACTAAATATTCATTAGAGCCTATCCACAGTCTCTTAATTCCGCCTCAACAGCAAAGATATGAATGCCAGCACAACCATTTGACGACTTGTTTCTAATTTTCTCTCACAATTCTTCCAAAGTCTCCGACAC
>JBBRWU010000143.1:0-2028 GCA_038249015.1 Candidatus Doudnaibacteriota bacterium
AGAATTATTTCCACCGGTAAAGTTAAGCCTCTTGTTGCCGTAGTTGAAGTTAAGGAAGAAAAGAAAAAGAAGTAATTTACGAAGTACTAATAGGTACGAACTTACGAATCTAAAAGTCTATGAAAATTCCAGTATACAACCAAAAGGGCGAGGTAGTCGGAGATGTTGAGTTAAACTCAAAGATTTTTGATGTTAAACCCAATGCGCATTTGTTAGCCGAAGCCGTTCGCATCCACCAAGCCAATTCCCGCCAGGGCTCCTCTCATACGAAAACTCGCGGAGAAGTATCCGGTGGCGGTAAAAAGCCGTGGAAGCAAAAAGGTACCGGCAAAGCAAGAGCCGGCAGTACCCGTAGCCCGATTTGGCGTCATGGTGGAGTTACTTTCGGACCGCGCTCAAACCGTAACTGGGAATTAAAGTTGAACAAGAAAGCCAAAACCCAGGCACTGTTTATGACCCTTTCCGACAAGGTAAAAGAAAATCAATTCATTGTTATTGACCAAATTGTTCTTACAGCTCCCAAGACCAAAGAATTGGTAAAAGTATTCGCGGACTTAAACAAAGGCATTAAGTTGATGGGCAAGAAACAGTTATTGATTACCCCGAAAAAAGACGACCAGTTGGCTCGCAGTAGCCGTAATTTAAAATCTATTACCTCCGTACTTGCTAACAGTTTAAATTTGGTGGATGTTTTAAAAGCTAACAGTTTAATAGTTTTAAAAGACAGCTTACCGGTAATTGAAAAGGTATATTTAAAAAGTAAAACGAAATAGCAACTAGCTTTACTAACTACTAATCTTTACGAATATACGAATGTGTATTATCAAAAATTAGTATATTAGTACCGATTCATAGTTAGTAAAGACAGCATTTATGGCCATTTTTTCCAACAAAACCGAGGACAAGAAAGCGGAAGTTTCTGCCGGCACACCGCAAGCAGGAGCTAATATTAGAATTCCGAGCGTCTTAATTCAGCCCAGAATTTCCGAAAAGGCCGGACATCTGACTTCTTTAAACAAGTATGTGTTTAAAGTCAAAACCGGAGCCAATAAGATTGAGGTTAAAAAAGCCGTGGAATCTTTTTATAAAGTGAAAGTGCTACAAGTAAACATGGTGCGCAACCAAGGTAAAAACCGAAATTTCGGCCGAACCTCTGGCAGAACATCAGATTTTAAAAAAGCAATTATTACCTTAAAGAAGGGTGATAAGATAGAAGGCTTAACAGACGTAATATAAAAGTTAATCAGGTTTATAAAGTTATAAAGTCCATCAAGTAGGCGCAAAACTTTATAAACTTTAAAATCTTTAACTTGATAAACTTATCTAATTTATGGCGGTAAAACTTTACAAACCAACATCTCCCGGACGGCGCATTCACAGTGTGACCGATTATTCAGTATTAGATAAAAAAGTAAAAACCCCGAAGTCTTTGGTGGCCGGCAAGAAAAAAGCTGCCGGTAGAAATAACAGCGGTAAAATTACCGTGAGGCATCAGGGCGGAGGCTTTCGCAGAAGAATTCGTACGGTAGATTTTTCCCGTGGCGACAAAATGAACATTCCGGCTGTTGTCCAAACCGTGGAATACGATCCGACTCGAACAGCTTTTATTTCCTTATTGGCTTACAAAGACGGCACCAAACGTTTCATCTTAACTCCGCAAGGCTTGAAAGTCGGCGACAAAGTTATGTGCGGCGAAACCTCTGAAATTTTACCCGGCAACCGTTTGGCTTTAAAAAATATTCCCGTTGGAACTTTGGTTCACGACATTGAATTAGCCCCGGGCCAAGGTGGTAGAATTGCCAGAAGCGCCGGAGCCAATGCCACACTACAAACAGTAGAAGCCGGTTATGCCTTGTTGAAACTTCCTTCCGGCGAAATCCGTAAAGTTAGAGAAACCTGTTTAGCCAGTATTGGCCAGTTAGCAAACGCAGATTGGATGAATGTCCGCATTGGTAAAGCCGGACGCATGCGCTTGATGGGCTGGAGACCTTCCGTTCGCGGAAAAGTTATGAACCCGGTAGACCACCC
>JBBRWU010000144.1:0-2005 GCA_038249015.1 Candidatus Doudnaibacteriota bacterium
AATCCAAAATCCCCGCCAAAAAATTAGCCGAGGTTTTGCGAATCCTTTCCCCAGAAAGTAGCTTCGCAAAACCGAGTCCGAATTGTATTTCCGCACACCGCCACCGTCCCCAGAACATTTGCGGTGGTGTGCGGAGCGTTCTCCCGCACTTCTGCTTTAGCAGAAGCACCACGCTTCGCGTGGTGGCGCTTCAGCGCGCGAGGAACGCTAGTGTGATTTGTTTTGAAAATAGGTTCTAACTTGGTACAATAAACGCACCATTCGACTCGTTCCGATATAATCGGAACTCACTCATGGCCTTTGGCCAGAATCTGTAATCTACCATGTTAAACATCCCCGTAATTTTAGGCAGTGTGAGAGAGGGCAGGAAAAGTGAGGCGCCTGCTAAGTATTTGGTGGAAAAATTAAAATCAGCCGGCCACGAAAGCCGGTTAGTTGATTTTAAAGAATTGCCTTTGCCGTTTTTTGATTCCCCTTTGGTGCCGGTTGCCTTAAAAGGCACATACCCGTATCCGAATGTCCAAAAGTGGAGCGAGATAGCAAAGAGTGCCGACGCTTTTATTTTGGTAGCTTCCGAATACAATCACGGCTACACCGCAGTTTTAAAAAATGCTTTGGATTGGCTGTATATGGAATTTGAAAAAAAGCCGTTTGGTTTGGTTGGAGTATCGAGCGGGAGTTTGGGTGGCATTCGGGCCACGGAACAACTGCGGCCGATTATTGAAAATTTTGGCGCAGTGGCCATTCGGGAAACAATTTTATTCAGCGAAGTTGATAAGGTTATAGATGCCCAATGCAATCTGTTAGACGCTTCCTATGATGGAAAAATAGATAGGTTTATAAAAGCTTTGGATTGGTGGGCGGAAGCGTTAAAAGACCGCAGATACGTAGATAAAAAGTGATGTCGCAGATCTGAAAAATCCTCCCACCAATAGTGGGAGGATTTTTATCTGCGCAATCTGTTCCTTATCCGCGTATCTGCGGTTATACTATTTTCCATTGTCCGGTTTCGTCTCGCATTAATTTGCCTGCTACGGAAAAGCCGGCAGCCAGCTTGTGTCCTCCCCCGCCGAAAATTTTAGCAATTTTAGAAACATCTATATTATTAAAAATGTCGCTTCTCAGGCTTCCTTTAATTATGTCGTCTTCTTGGCGTAGAAACATGGCAAGTTTGGCTTCCGGTACGGTATTTAGAGTTTCCACAAAGCCTTCAAAAGCCGCATGCGGGAGTGCGGTAAACTCAGCCAAGTCGTTTTCCGTCATGACAGAATAAATTATTTTATGGGTGCTGTCATAATAGGAATTTTTTATAGCTTTGCCCCAGGCTTTTAAAATTTGCGGGGATTTATTTTGATATGTTTGGCGGACAATTTTGTTTGCCCGCGCACCTTTACGCATAAGTTGGGCGGCAGCTTTTAATGTTGAGCTTTGGGTATTGGCATGCATAAAAGAGCCGGTATCGGTAATAATACCGGTAAGCAGGCAGGTAGCGATGTCTTTATTAATTTGCCAGTTGTTAAAAACAAAAAAGTCATAAACTATTTCCGCTACTGAAGATTTTTTATGGTCAACAATATTTATATGTCCAAAGTTACTGTTGTCCGGATGGTGGTCAATATTTAGTATTAAGCAGTTAGTATTAAGTATTAAGGACAGGCCGGTTCTTTCTAAATCGGAACATCCATAGGTAATTATAAGGTCAAAATTTTTACTAATAAGACTGTCTTGAATTTTTTCCGCCCCGGGTAGAAAATTTAAATACGGAGGAACTCCTCCTTTTATGACGTAAGTGATATTTTTTCCCATTTTTTCCAAATGTTCACCCATTGCCAAAAGAGCCCCGCCGTCATCTCCATCCATGCGCTCGTGCATGGTGAGGAGAATACGGCTAGACGAATCTATTAAACTTTTTGCTTGTTCAAATTCTTTTTGCATTTAAATAGTATGTAAATTTCTAATTATTCTAATTAACCTAATTTCTAAATAAACCCTAATGTCAAAAATT
>JBBRWU010000145.1:0-1962 GCA_038249015.1 Candidatus Doudnaibacteriota bacterium
CTCGGGTCGCCGCAAAGATGTAGAAAAGAGCAAACAAAATGTCATAATAAGATTGCTCTTTTCGGAGACTGAAGCGGCGAAGCAAAACCAAAAATTTCCTTTCCATTTTTTGTCGGCTCCCCCCACACCCCCCGCCGAATTAAATCAGAAAGGAAGGAAATTTTTTGGGTTTTGCCCGCGCGAGTCCGCGGGCGCGCCCGAGGCGCAATCAGAGCGTACGATTCAGTATCAAGCCACCACGCACGCGGAGCGTGCGAAGCTAGGGGTTCTGCTCGAAATGGGTTCTGACTTTTTCAAACAAACACCACCAGTGAACATTAATCGCTGTTTGGGCGATTTTTTGTTATAATTTGTTTATGAAAATACAAATGTCATCAGCTAAGGTTATTAATTTTTATAAAAAGTTTGATAACTTGGGTATTAAAATCTGGATTGACGGCGGTTGGTCTGTCGATTCTTTACTTGAGAAACAAATCTATCCTCATAAAGATTTAGATATTGCTATGGAATGGAAAGATGTCCCCAAATTTCGCGAGCTTTTAGAAACAGAGGGATACAAACAGATTAAAGAAGACAGCAAATGGAACTTTGTGTTAGGAGATAATAGCGGCCATGAGATAGACGTCCACGCATTTGTTTATGATGACAAAGGTAATGTAGTTGATGGTATCATGTACCCAGCCGCATCCTTAACAGGGACAGGGACAATAAATAGACATACTGTGAGGTGCATTGCTCCTAAATATATGGTTGAATTTCTTGCCCCTTGGATATCCAAATGGCCTGAAAAGTATTTTGATGCTGTGTTTGCCTTATGTCAAAAATTTGGAATAGCTTTACCAGACGAATATTCTAAGTTTAAAAAACAAACTTAAGAGAGGCTTATAAAAGCTGAATATGCATCCCTCTTACCAAAACCAAATAAGTTTTCCACCTGTGTCGAACAGATCCAAAAAAAAACACCTCGGGGTGTTTTTTTGTTTTGAGCGGAAGTTGAGGGGTGTAAAAATTTTAAAACCTATTTCTCTACAATTCCTTTTTCAAAGTTTTGGAAATAAAATATTGGGCGGAGAAAAATATTATTACCATTACCAACAAACCATACTCCGCATATTTTAAATAAATTTTTACCGCCAAATAGGAAAGACTAAAGGCAAAACCAACACAAGCCATAATCCCCAGCCAAAACACTACGGCAATGGCGGAAGATTTACAAAACTTTTTGAAAGACTGCTCCAGCATACCATTGCGCATTAAAGTAGCGCGGTGGGTGCCATAAATGAATTTGGTTAAAAGCAAAGAATGCACCGGCCGATGAATTAAATGCTCATCGTATTTACCCACAACTTTTGTGGCCCATCGCGACAACACGGAAGATTTTTTCAGTAACCGACCCACGCCAAACCACGCGAGCTGTTCCAAATAAGCTCCGGAGCTAATCGCTCCCGCTATAAGCCATGGATTTAACCGGCCGGAGCTAATTACAAAAACGCCAATAATTATCATTAAATTGGCGTCAAAAAACATGGCAAAAAACATAATTACATAAGTCCAGCCTCCTAAATGTAAAAAACTAAAGTCCATAAAATATTCTTATTTCTTAAAATATTTTTTTATTGTTTCGCGAAATTGCTTAGCGCGTTTTTTGTCATGTGACACTGTTAAAACAGTCTTAGCCGGCAACTGGGTAATTCTTATAATTTCCTGTCTATCAAACTCCGCAATATTATTCACTTTAGCATAAATATCTTCCATTAACTCATGAATATATTTTGGTAATTTAGTCTCAAAAATAATGTCGCCAACTACTGTTACATAATAATTTATGCCTAAACTAGGGCTTGGATTTATTGTCTTATAACGGAATCCTTTGGTATCTATAGTCTCAATTACTGCCTTGTCTAAATATAGATGAGATCCACTTAATAAATAATAACCCATACCGGTTTGTTCATAACTCTC
>JBBRWU010000146.1:0-1939 GCA_038249015.1 Candidatus Doudnaibacteriota bacterium
TGAGGGTAAAAATACGAATTGAATTTTATATTCAAACCATATTTTTATTCTTTAAGCAAATAATTAGTACTAACACCACGATTTTTTGTTTTATGTAAGGGTTAAAACTTCAATCTCAGGCACTAGAAATTAAACGCTCTCTACACAAAGCCCCGTGTCAACGAGGCCTTGCGGCCACGCACCCCTTTCGGAGCACGACCTTGAGAGATACTGAACGCGGGGTTCAGTATCTCTCAAGGCTTTGATGCCATGCCTACGACAAAAACCGTAAGTTTAGGCAATATTAATTTATGCTTAGATTATAGCATATTTTGCATAAAGCGAATATTGCTTTTTATCATAAATAATAGTATAATTGCTTTATGAATACTTATATAGAAAAACAACTGGAAAATATTAAAGAAAATCCAAAGATTAAAGGTGCTTTGGAAGTCTTTGAGTGTGCCCAAAAAATTTACGATAAGAGCATGAAGGCAATGACCCCGAAATATATTCCCAAATTTAAGGGTAGCTATTCCAGCTCAATTTCTGAGAAAAATTATTATGCCAATATTTCAACAACTACTCGGTGAACTTAACAAAAGAGCAAAAACCTGAAGAACAAGTAGAATTTATTGAAACTTTTCGGAAATAAAAAATACAAGAGATTCAAAAGATCACAGGTCGTGATCTTTTAGTTTATTTTCTGATATCAAAAAAGGTCACCCGATGGGTGCTATTAATTTTGACGATAAAACATGCTTCGCCGACGTATATAGAAGACTTGGGCAAAAATGTTGATATTATTATCCACAGCCCTGGCGGATCAGCTGAAGCCACGCAGTCTATAGTTGGGATGCTGAGAGAGAATTTTGATAATATCAGATTTATTATTCCAAACATGTCCAAAAGCGCGGCTACCATGATGGCTATGTCTGGTGATGAAATTATGATGGACGACAGGTAAGAGCTAGGCCCTATTGACCCTCAAATTCAAATCGATGGCAATTTTGTTCCCGCGCAAACTTTAATTGATGGCTTTGAAGAAGCCAAGAAAGCCATCGCGGAAGGCGGTACGGATATCTTGCCTGCCTACTTGCCTTTGCTGAACAAGTACGATTTACACATTTTGCAAATTTGCTAAAATGCAAAAAAACTTTCCGAAGAATTAGTTAAAACTTGGCTTAAAAATTACATGTTTAAGGGTGACAATAAAGGAATGGAAAAAGCCGAAGACATCGCCAAAGATTTAGCAGACCATAAAAAGTATTTATCGCACGGCCGGCCAATTAGATTGTCCGATGCCCAAAGGATGGGCGTTAAAGTTGTTGACTTGCGCGATAACAAAGATTTGCGGAATAAAGTTTGGGAGTTGTATTGTATTATGGAAATTTTGTTTGATCGTTCGCCGGCTATTAAAATTTACGAAAATAGTAAGGGCGTTTTTTTGGTCAAAAATGTTCCTTTCCAAATGATTCCGATGCAACAGATGCCACAGGAACAATCAATCGATAAAAAATAGCGGCCGCTCCCAGAAAAGTTTTCCCGCCGCTTTGCGGCGGAGTTTTGGGCCCAAAAAGTCTTGGGGGAGGGATTTTTAAAACATTCCGCCGCCAACGGCGGCGGGGACATTATCAAGAGGCGGCGGCTTCGCCGCCGCCTCGCAGAGTATCAAAATTCAGCATCGCAATTTTCTTTAAAAAAAGTTCGGCGTTTTTCCAAAAGACAGAGCCATTGAAAAAAGTATCACCTTGCGTGGTACTTTTTTCAATTGTCTTGGACTTGCTGAAATGTCGATGAATCTTTACCCGCCTCTGGAGGCCTTGGATTACGAAACTCGCACGTTTAAGATGCCAATATTTTAACCAATGTCAAAACAGCCTTGGCACAGCTAGCCAAAGATTTTTTAAAAAGGTATCTAATTGTTCATTCCAAATTGTTGTAATACTAAACAGTCACA
>JBBRWU010000147.1:0-1933 GCA_038249015.1 Candidatus Doudnaibacteriota bacterium
ACGCCCGCTTTTTCTAAAGCGTGCACAAATGGCACATTATGATGAAATTCTTCGTGATTGCCGTCACAAAAATAAATGCCGTGTTTACTTTTAATTTTTTTTAAAGGAGCAGCAAGTCCCGCCAAATCCGCCGGAGTACCGTCAAAAAAATCACCCGGAATTAAAACCAGGTCCGGTTTTTGCTGCTGAACCAATTCCACAATTTTGTTAATAAATTTAAAGCTTCTGATGTTGCCCAAATGCAAATCCGCGAGCATTACTATTTTTTTCCCTTGCCAAACTTTAGGTAAATTTTTGAGTGTAACCTCATACGATTTAACCTTCACCCGGTAGGATTTCCAAATGCCGTATAACCCCAAACAAACTGCCGAAAGCATTAACAAAACCCCAAAGGTAAAACCGGACAAACCAAAAAAGATGTTAATATTTGTTTCTTTTTCCAACCAATAAATTAACGAAGCCAAAACTAAAAAGTTACCTAAGCCCAAACCGGTTGTTACTACAAAAAAATACCAAACCCGCCATTTGGCATATTTTTGCATAATCAACAACCAAGAAACAGACAGGCTCACATCTAACATTACTAAAATTACAGCGATTACTATGTTATAGGGTCTGCCGATAGAAAACAAGTCTACAACACTAACAAAAAAAATACCGGTCCACAAAAGCAGCACGACTTGGTAAAATAGCGTTAAAAATATGGGGCGAAAATGAATGCGACGCTTCAAAATAATAGACCTGTTGCTTAATAATTTTTTGATGCAAAATTATGATATTTCAGACAAAACCGCAGTTTAAAATTTTGTCGTAAAGATCCGCCTCTGGCGGGATGTTTAACCTTAGTTAAGCGGTCCGCCTAAGGCGGATTAACAAGGTTTTGGCGAAAGAGTCCGCCTTAGGCGGAGACGAGAAATTATTAAACAACAGGTCTAATATACTTACTATTTTTTGAATACAAAAACTTTATAACCGATAAAATTCCAAACTAGGGACGCGCCGGTAGCAATTATTTTGGCAATATTTTTGTTTAAATCTACATTTTGAGTAACAGAAAAATTACTGGTAATTAACCAAACCAGGGCACTGTTAATCAGTAGGCCAATTACGCTGACTGTTATAAAAACTGCAAACTGCCGGCCGGTACTGGTGCTTTCCGGTTTACTTAAATTAAAAGCCTTCCATAAAATTACTTCCGCCAGAAAATACACTGCTAATAGAATCAAATAAAAAACCGGTTGTGCGGAAATTTTTGCGCCGATTAAAACCAAAACAAAAGCCATAAACCCCAAAACCCCAACCAACACTAACCTAATAAAATTTTTCAACAAAGTTACTGTCTGTTCTGAACTAAATGCCCAATAGCGGTTCCAAAAATAACTTTGCACCATAGCTAAAGAAAAGCCGATAATATTTATCTGCCCCAACTTTAACCCGGAAGAGATATTTAAACTTTTACTGGTTAAATTCAAAATTAAAAAATCCAGTGCCGTGTTTAACACGCCAATCGCCGCAAAACGGACTAGCTGTAAAATTACCGGATAACGTTCTAAAAAATTACTTAACTTCTGTTTTAAACTTGAATCTTCTAACAATGCGTCCATAAAATCTAAACCTTAAATTTCTAATTAACCTAATTATTCTAAAAAATCACCGACTCCCAATATCTGAATTGAGATTTAAGATTTGTTTAGCTTAATTGTAAATTAGAGTTGTTAGGTTAATTTATAATTCTTCGTCTTCGTCCATTATTATTTTTTTGGCAACTGTGCCACCGTTCATCTCCATATCGGCATGGCTGTTACTGCTGCCTTTTTTTATTACATTTTCCACCGCTGCCCATTCCGTTTCCTTACCCTGGGGCAACACAATAGTTACTTCGTCTCCGGCTTCAGCTTTAAAATATGTCAAAGAAGCCAGTAAAACTTTATAC
>JBBRWU010000148.1:0-1918 GCA_038249015.1 Candidatus Doudnaibacteriota bacterium
CTATCAGCCTGTGGCTGATAAGCGAACCGATTTCTGCCAGCTGACGGACTGCTGCGAGGAACCTTTATTGGTTACTTTTTTTGTAACGAAGTTATAGTTACTGCTTGGTAAACGGCGCTAAGTCCAACGAGGGAATATACTATCCGAGAGAGGACGGACATTTTCCCAAAAATTGCTGCCACTAAATCAAAATTTAAAAATCCAACCAAGCCCCAATTTAAACCCCCGACAATTATAAGCACTAACACTATTATATCTACTATATTTAACTTGTTCATATTACGTTTTAAATTATTTATTAATTAGCTAGGTATTAGCACAGAGTCAATTATATGGATAACTCCGTTATCACAAGTCACGTCTGCTTGTATAACATTGGCATTGTCTATTTTGACCCCGTGTTCCGCATTTATGGCCAAGGTACCACCTTGGACAGTCTTGGCGGAGCTTAAATTAACCACATCTGCGGCCATAACTTTACCGGCAACAACATGGTAGGTTAAGACGGCGGTTAATTGTTCCTTGTCTTTTAGCAGATTTTCTATTGTTCCTGCTGGAAGCTTACTAAAAGCTTCATCGGTCGGAGCAAAGACCGTAAATGGTCCCGGCCCTGACAAAACGTCTACTAATCCGGCTGCTTTAACCGCTGCGACTAGGGTATTGAATTTACCTGCCGCTACGGCTGTTTCTACAATATTTGGCATACTGTTTCCTTTCATTAATTTTTCTTGCTTAATAATAGATTACATGATATGCTAAAAACGTGCAAAACGTGCATTTCATATTATGATCAAATTCACAAAAGAAACTAGTTATTATTCTGCCCCGGCTTTAGCCAAATTGTTGGAAGTTAATGTTTCCACCATTAAGCGCTGGGTAGATAAAGGAATTTTAAAAGCTGAAATCACTTCCGGCGGGCATCGTCGGGTAAGTGCAGACGATTTGGCCGTTTTTGTGGCAAAACAAAAAAAATTGAAAAAAAATTCTTATATAATTGGCCGACTGGCAAAACAATCCGTGCTTTCCCCACAACACAGCTGGGAGGGATATTATTATTTTCTTTTTTCTAACACCAGTTTAAGTTCCAGAAATATTTTGGAAGAATATTTTTTGCGCGGGGTGAAATTGGTGGAAATAATTGAGCAGATAATTTTGCCGGTATTAGCTAAGGTCGGGCAGGCTTGGGAACAGGGTCGACTTAGTATTTATGAGGAGCACCGTATGGTTTTTTTATTACGCTCAGACTTAATTCGTTTAGACAGAATGATTCCGGCGGTAACATCCGCCAAGTCTCCGGCGGTCGTTCTCGCCTGTGTAAAAGATGAAAACCATGAAATTCCGCTTTTCTTGCTCCATCTATTATTAAAACAAGCCGGTTTTAAAACTATTATTTTGGGAATCAATACCCCTGCCCAAGATACGGCCTTGGCGGTGGCAAAAAATAAAGCCAAGATCCTTTGTTTAACCAAAAGTTTTTCTAAAATGAACGAGGAAACTTATTTACAAACAGTAAAAAAACATTTAGGGGAAAATAAGGTGCTGGTTGCACTTGGTGGAGCGGGGTGGAGTGGCAAAAACTATCAAGGCCAAAACTTTAAAAAATTTAGCAATTTTAAGGGATTTTTAGAACAGGCTGTTAAGTATAAGAAATAAAGGTTCCCCGCAGTCCCGATTCTCTATCGGGAAACCTGTATTATAAGAGATATGGGGTCAGATAAGATAAGATAAGAGATATGGGGTCAAGTCTGAATATTTGACATTATGCCCCTCGGTTCGTCACGCTAACGCTTGGCTCACTCGGGACAAAATAAAATACCGCACGCATTGCGGTATTTTATTTTGGTAGCGCTACGGGGCAGCAAAGCTGCACTTCCCTATTATTTTACCGCCTTTGGCGGTCTCCTTTAGGTTGGTCGGA
>JBBRWU010000149.1:0-1892 GCA_038249015.1 Candidatus Doudnaibacteriota bacterium
CAAATCACGCAAAACGACACTGGTGGATTACGGCTTTCGCCTGCCTAGTGCATTGGATAACCGCCCGTTAAAATTCCCGGAGTTTTTAGACAAAATCGACCAGTGTGTTTTTGTTTCGGCCACACCCGGTAAATGGGAAATAGAACAGTGTTTGTCGCAAAATGTAGGGGACGGCCTTGGCCGCCCGTCATCAGCAGCGGGCGCGCAAGCGCAGCCCCTACATTACCCCTCCATCGTAGAACAATTAATCCGCCCTACCGGCCTGATTGATCCGACTATTGAACTCATGCCCATTAAAAACCAAGTGGACGACTTGGTGGAACGCATTAAAGCAACCACCAAAAAAAAATCAGCGCGTGCTGGTGGCTACTTTAACCAAACGTATGGCCGAAGAGCTAACCGAGTATTTAAAAGAAGACGGCATAAAAGTGCAATATTTACATAGCGACGTAGACACCTTTGACCGCTTGGAAATTTTGCGCGATTTACGTTTGGGTATTTACGATGTACTTATTGGCATCAACCTGCTCCGTGAGGGTTTGGATTTACCAGAAGTCTCCCTGGTAGCAATTATGGACGCGGACAAGGAAGGCTTTCTGCGAAGCCAAACTTTTTTTATGCAAATGATGGGCCGCGCCGCCCGCCACTTGGAAGGCCATGTGGTAATGTATGCCGACCGGATTACCGGCAGTATGAAAGCGGCTATGGATGAAACTACCCGCCGAAGAAAAGTTCAGGAAGATTACAACAAAGCGCATGGCATTACTCCCAAAAGTATTATTAAAGCCATTGCCGATTCCCGTCTGGCCGGCCAAAAAATTGTGGAAGAAGACGAACAGGAACGTAAAGTTGACCCCACCAAAATGACCGGCGAAGAAATTAAATTTTATTTGGACGAACTCAACGAGCAAATGGACCTCGCCGCCCGAAATTTGGAATTCGAGCTGGCAGGCAGACTCAGAGATAAAATATATGAAATCAAAAAGATAAAGTCCCTTAAAAAGCGATAAAGAAACTTACCCCCGTAGTTTGCCGATTTATCGGCTTTATTACTACTGGGGCGTGACCGCCGCAAGAATTAGAGATAAGATATTAGAAATACAAAAGATAAAAAAATTACGGGTTAAACAAAAATAGAAACGGTGTAAAGCCCCGTTGTCCTACGAAGTTGTGCAACTCGGGTGAATTAGCCGGAAGGCTCGGGTCATATGGAATAGTGCCATGGTTGTAAGTTAGCTAATTTAGGTCTTAGCGTTAAGCGCCACCTTAAGCGTAGCTTCCGCAACTCCTTAAGCCTTGAATAATGACCATTGTGAGCGCAAGCGAAGAATCGCTTATATAAGGGACTCCTCACTTTGTTCGGAGTGGTTAAATTCCATATGACCCGAAGGCTCCGGGATAGAATCTATGAAATAAAAAAAATCAATCCTTAAAGAAAAAGTAATTTGATTTAAGTCCCACTATCTGTTAACATATAATGGGACTTAAAATTAACAATATTTATATGAATACAATAAGAACTCATGTGGTTTTTTCTCCGCATCTAATCAACCAAATTGACGCCTTTGTCGGCAAACGCGGGCGTAGCCAATTTTTAACGCACGCCGCGGAAAACGAACTAATGCGCCTGCGGCAACTTAAAGCCCTAAATGAAGTTATGCCCTGGAAAGTTGAAGATCATCCCGAGCTAAAGCTAGGAGCCGCTAAATACATAAAAAAACTGCGCGGTGAATACGAACTGCGCTTTAAAAAAATAACCAACCGCTAATATGTCCGTATTTCTCCTCGACACCAGCGTCATTATCGACGCCATCAACAATAGAAAAAACAGGCGGCAACTCCTCCGAGGCCTGCTGGAGCAAAATGGCGTCTTAGCCTGCTGCCCCATCAAC
>JBBRWU010000150.1:0-1840 GCA_038249015.1 Candidatus Doudnaibacteriota bacterium
AAGAGTTTGTCCTGGATTTTGTGAATGTAACTCCACCGGCCGGAAATTTGGTTAGCCGAATAATTATTTCTCCAGCGCATGCCAAGCGCTTAATTATAGCTTTGCAGGATAATGTCAGTCGTTATGAGAAACAATTTGGTGTAATTAGTTCAACGCAAGTGCCGGAACAAAAAATCGGTTTTAAAACGGAATAATAACAAGTGCACACTATCCACTGCACACCATTTATTTTATTATGTCAAAAGATTACTACGATATTTTAGGTGTTGTCAAAGGGGCTTCTGCGGATGAAATCAAAAAAGCTTTTCGCAAAAAAGCTCACGAGTTTCATCCCGATAAAGGTAATGGCAACGCGGAAAAATTTAAAGAAGTTAACCAAGCTTATCAGGTTTTGTCAGACTCGGGTAAGCGCACCAAGTACGACCAGTACGGCTCAAATTTTGAACAAGCCGGCGGTTTTTCCGGTGGTGCAGGCAGTAATCCGTTTAGCGGGTTTGATTTCAGCGGTTTTGGCGGACAAACCTCGGGTTTTGATTTTGGTTCGGACTTGGGTGACATTTTTGGTGACATTTTTGGTGGCGGGCAGGAACGTTCCAGTCGGCGTAATCGCGGGATAGATTTGGAAATGCGTATTGGTATAACTTTTGAAGAAGCGGTTTTTGGCGTACTGAAAAATGTAACTTTAGAAAAACAAGATACCTGTAAGACTTGTAGCGGTAATGGCGCGGCCGAGAGCAGTAAAATAGTCACTTGCCCTAAATGTCACGGCCAAGGGCAAATTCGAACCACCAGACGTACAATTTTTGGACAGGTGGCTTCTTCCATTGCCTGTGACCGTTGTCTGGGGCAGGGAAAAATTCCGGAAGTGCCTTGCAAAACCTGTTCCGGTTCCGGCGTCTTGCGCCAGCAAAAAACAATTGAGGTAAAAATTCCCGCCGGTATTGATAACGGCCAAAGAATTCGCATTAACGGCGAAGGGGAGGCTGGTTACAGGGGGTCTGATGCCGGTGATTTGTATTTGGTGGTCAGTGTTTCTTCTGTCAAAAATTTTACTCGTGACGGAGTTACTTTACTGAAAGAGTTGCCGATTAGTTTTACCCAAGCGGCTTTGGGGGCAAAAATTATTGTTAAAACTTTGGACGGTGATATTGAATTAAAAATTCCGGCCGGCACTCAAAGCGGTACGGTGTTTCGTGTAAAAGGCAAAGGCGTACCGTATATTAACGAATCCAATCGGCGCGGGGATTTAATGGTTACCGCGTATGCGGTAATCCCGAAAAAACTTTCCAAAAAAGAAAAAGATCTGCTTAAAGAAATTGCCGAAGAGCGGGGAGAGGTAGTGCAGATAGATGAGAGTTTATGGGATAGTATTAAAGACAGTTTTAAATAGATTTTGGTAAATATTAAACAGCCCCGATTTTATCGGGGCTGTTTAATTATGGGTTGACGTATTTGCGCATTAACCTTATAATTTCCTATAAGTATAGGGTTAAAAATTCAACTAGAGGAGGCAGAAATGCTAGAGACAGTAAGTTGTTTGATCAAGTTTGTGCTTCCTGAGGGTGACAAATGGTTTGGGAACAAAATGGACAGATTGTCTGCCCTAAGGACAAAACATTTCCCGCTCAGAAAGGTATATAGGAATTTTGAGAGGACGGAGATATATATCATCGGACAGGCTGACGAAAACGTGACCAGTGTAAGCGTTTAATCTCTAGTGCTTTTTTCCGGCAAAAATTTTATCGGAAAGCGGTAAAAATAGTTCACTGTCGATCACAATTCTTGATTTCCTAGGGTTTTCGATCTTTTTGAGGGTAAAAATACGAATTGAATTTTATAT
>JBBRWU010000151.1:0-1760 GCA_038249015.1 Candidatus Doudnaibacteriota bacterium
CCGAACTTACATCAGGGAACAGGAAGATGCGGATAAAAATCAAGGTAATTTTTAACAATTAAGCTCGGGTGATGGGGAAGGCTGCCCTTGGGGCAGCTCACGCCCATTAAGCCACCAGCTTCGCTGGTGGTGTCTCACTAATAAAGTTTAAACAAGGAAGGAAGGATTAATCAAGACTTGCTCCGTACGCGAATGAAAAACAAGACCACCAAACCCAAACCCAAATAAAGCCCCCATCCCGGTAAAGTAATTTTCCAGGCAATCGGGTGAGTACCGCTTTGGTAAATTAAAGCTGCGCCAATCACTACGGCTGCCCAAAAGGTGCCGTAAGTCCGAAATTTGGAATTAGCATTCAGTAAACGCTCATATTCCAAAAGCTGGGAAGCATTAATTTCCATGCCAAAGTGACCGCGCTCTAAGTTATTGACAATATTGGCCGTACTTTCCGGAAGCCGCTTTAGTAATTCGTCCAAAGCCAAAGCCGTATTTTGCGCCCGGTCTTTAACTTTTTCCGTCTTGAAACGTTCCAAAATAATTTTTTCCACCAACGGCTTTTCCCACTCTTCAATTTTCAGTTTAGGGTCTAAACCGTGGGCAACCGCATCCAAAGTTAAAATAGATTTGCAAAATAAAGTTAAGTCTATCGGCACGGCAATACCGTTTCTCACCGCGGCCTCTACAATATGATAAAATAATTTGGTAAATTCGCCTGCTTTACCGGTACTGGCCCATTGCAAAACAATTTGATTGATTTCCTTGCGCAAACTATTTACATTCACAAACTCGCGAATATCTTTGTTTTGGGCTTTATCGTCGTAAGTTTGGCCGACTTGCAAAAAAATCACTACAATTTTTTCCACATCACGCTGGAGCAGCGCCAAAAAAGCGCCGGCAGCCATGGCGGTTAACTGGCTATCCAAATAACCCACCATGCCAAAGTCCAAAAACATTAACTTATTGCCAGGCAACACAAAAATATTGCCGGGATGCGGGTCGGCATGAAAATAACCGTACTCAAAATACTGGCGAATGAATGAGTCGGCCAGCCGGTGAGCAACTAATTTATTATTAAATTTTTTCTTTGTTCGCCCGGCAACTACGTCTCCCAAAGACACACCGTCAATAAATTCCAAAGTTAAAACGCTTTCGGCGGAATAATCCCAATAAACTTTTGGGCTGTAAATATTCGGGTCTTCCTTAAAAAAATTCTTAAAAATTTCACAGTTAGTGGCTTCTTTACGGTAATCTAGTTCATTTATGGTCCAGCGCTGAAACTCGCTGACAACCCCAACCAAGCTATGCTCTTTGGCCCTCTGGGAATGATTCTCAATAAAATGTGCCAGTATCAGCAAAACTTGCATATCCACCACTATTTGTTCTTTAGCTTTAGGTCGCTGAACTTTTACCGCCACCTGCTCGCCGGTTTTAAGATTGGCTTTATACACCTGACCCAAGGATGCGGAAGCAAACGGCACTTTTTCAAATTTCTCAAATAACTCCTCCAACGGTTTACCTAAATTTTTTTCCACAATTTTTTTTGCGTCCGCAAAAGCAAAAACTTTCACTTCATATTGCAATTTTTCCAACTCTTGTATATACGCCGCGGGAAGCATGTCTGACCTAGTATCTCATTTTTTTAATTTTGATGGTTCGTATGCAAACTTAGCTCTCGCGTCTCTCACGGTAAACTTCCAGTTAATCTTCTCGTGTCTGCGATTGCGACCAGTCTGCCAAGCCTTGACAATGAGCTTCATTCTTTC
>JBBRWU010000152.1:0-1756 GCA_038249015.1 Candidatus Doudnaibacteriota bacterium
ATGATTTACATCGCTATGATCCACATCATGGTCAGGAGGTTGGCTTAAATGCTAGACATAGGAGTTTTCAAACAGGCTCTTAGACCCAAAAAACCCCTTTCCTGATAAATCAGGAAAGGGGTTTTAAATTATGCTTAGAGATGTTTTTTTATTTCTTCCACTAAAGTGGCTTTGGGAGCTGCTCCAATTAGTTCCCCGACAATTTTTCCGCCCTTGAAAAATTTTAAAGTTGGAATACTCATAATGCCGTAACGCCCGGCCAGCTGGTTGTTTTCATCCACGTTAACTTTGCCGACTTTAAGTTTTCCATCATACTCCGTGGCAATTTCATCCACTATTGGGCCTAATACTTTACACGGGCCGCACCACACAGCCCAAAAATCCACCATAACCGGTAGTTCGGAGTTTAGCACTTCTTGATCGAAATTCGTTTCATTTAGCGTAATTTCCGCCATAACTATCCTTTTATTTTTATCCGTATATTTAAGCAATTGGCTTTATACAAAGATATAAGGTTAATATTTTTAACTGCTTATTAATTTTATCCACAAGGAAGAGGTTTGTCAATCGTTCAGCGGGTAATAAATTTGTTATACTTAAAATAAGAATTTCGGTTAAAATTCAAACATAAAGTGATCAAAAATAAAATTATAAAAGTTTTACCTTATTGGTTAATTGTAATGTGCTTAATTATTTCCGTTCAATGCGGGGTTTTTTTAATATCTCAAACAAAGATTCCACGCCCTTCTCAGGAACAACAAGCAAAACCTCAGGTTTTAGGAGTTAGTACTTCGATTCGGGGCGAAGAACAAATAAACACTTTCGAGCCTCAAGCGTTACAAAAACCGGATTATACCGGTATTTCAGCAAAAAGTTTTTTGGTATTTGATTTAGATTCCGGCAAAAATTTACTGGAAAAAAACACGAGTGAAAAATTGGGGATCGCAAGTCTTACAAAGTTGCTTACCGCGCTTGTGGCCTATAATAATAGCGATTTAAACAGTTCTCTTACTGTGCCTGCAAATAGTGTAATTAAAATTTCCCCGGTTTTAGGGCTGGTTTTAGGGGATGAAGTTAAAGCGTTGGATGTTTTTAACGCAATGTTAGTTGGCTCAAATAATGATGCTGCCTTGGCTCTGGCTTATTTTGTTGCCGGAACCAAGGAAAAATTTGTTTCGCAAATGAACGTTCAGGCAAAAAAAATCGGAATGAATAATAGTAATTTTTCCAACCCATTGGGTTTTGACAGCTTTGAAAATTATTCAACCGCATCAGACTTAAAGCTTTTAATTACCGAAACAGAGAATTTATCCGCTTTTTCAAATTTGGGCCGACGAACTTTTTATGATTTTTCCGGTAAATTTAATTTAACCTATCATTCTTCAGCCACAAACAAGCTTATAGCCGATCACCCGGACATAAATGCCATTAAAACCGGGCATACGGAGATATCCGGCGGATCAATGGCCACAAAAATAGAAAAAAACGGACGCGGAATTGTCATTCTGGTTTTGGGAAGCTCGGACAGGGAAAGCGACACTTTACGGTTAAAAAATTCTTTGGACGCAGACTTTGCCTGGAATTAAATTTAAGTAGGACTTACGCTCTTGCCACTTTCTTCGTTAAAATGCTGTTGTTTTTATCAACGTAGTCTGACTACGTCTCCCTGTCTGCCGGCAGGCAGGCAATAATACTCGCATTTTGGGACTGTTGCCAAATGGCATTTTGACTGCAATTTGAAAATTTTGGCCACTCG
>JBBRWU010000153.1:0-1738 GCA_038249015.1 Candidatus Doudnaibacteriota bacterium
TATAGTAAACATTCGTTCACCTTTTGTCAAATTACTATCTGTGGATAAATTTAAAACCGTGGTAAACTTTAAATTATCTTAATAGTATAAAGATTTTAAAGCTTCAGCCATCTTCAAACAACTCTAAAGGCCCTCCTGATTCATCGGGAGGCCTTTTAGAGTTGTTTATTTGCTATTTTTTGAGCTGATTGTTCCGACAATTATGTCACTGGTAAACCCTACCGGAATTTGGCCGGTACGAGCATAATTATAGAGTGCTAATTTAAAAACAGAGTCAAGCGTAGTAGAAATAACAGAAATTGTTATAACAGCAATGATAAACAGTACCAACACAGCTATAAAAACAATAAACGATTTTGCTAAAATTACAATTACCGTAGAAACTGCAAGTAACGCGAAAAATATAAGGCCAAAGAATAACCCGACACCAAAATTAACAATAATCGTTTCGCCCCAAGTTTTGCGGATCATGGCAGCGGATTCCTTAAAAGAATCTTTAATGCCGGTATTTCCAATAACTAAGGAAGGCAAACTAAAATAGGTTAAAATATTCCAGGCGGCACCAAACAGTCCGGCTACAATTTTTCCAATGAGTTTTGACTTGTCGGCAATAATACGCAAAATCATACCCACCGTGGCGGAAATGGCAGACCAAATAAAAATTTTGTTAAAGTTATTAGCGGCGCCATTCATCCCGTCTTTAAAGTTCAAATTCTGGCCGGAAAAACGGCCCTGCACAATTATAAACAACCCGGCTTGAAAAAAATTCACAATAAAGAAAATTACCAAATAATAAACAAACAGAGCGCTGTACATTGTTACATCGCTGATTTGTTGGTCTTTGGGCAGAGCCCAAGTTTGCAAATTGCCATGAAGCACAAAAATAAAAAATACAATCGCCATAATTAACACCACAAACAATGAGGTAATACTGGACAGCACCGGAAAAAGCATAATTTCTTTGTCTTGTTTAAGTACAGCCCAGGATTCTTTTACTATCATTTTGCTGGCCTGAAACTTACCCAACTTCACCGGCATTGGCATATTTTCTATTGACATAAGTATAAGTTAAATATTAATTGTTTGTTTTAATTATAGCATATTCGGGTAGCCTCCCACTTCACAAAAAAACCGACCCTATATAATGGAGCCGGCTTTTTAAAATTATTTCTTTTTAGCTTTTGGTATGAATTTCTTTTTAGCAACAACTTTTACCGACGTCTTTGCAACTTTTTTTACTGGGACGGCGGGTACGGAAATTTTTACTGCCGGAGTTAAGGCTACTGTCGGTTTTGTTATGCCGGTTAATTTTTCCATTGCGCTTACCAGCCTGTCTAATTTACCGGTAATTTCCGAGAGCTGTCTTTTTATGTCATCGTTGCCGGATGGAGGCGTGGTTTGGCGCGGAGTGGACTGATAACTCGGTCTGGTACCAAACGATTTTTTGTCTCCCCTGTCGCCAAAATCCCGGCGGGGACCTCTGTCGTCACTTTCCGCTCTTTTAATGCTAAAACAAGCATTACAATATACCGGCTTTTCGCCGGTTGGTTTAAACGGCACTTCACAAGGTTTGCCACATTCACTACAAGTGGCTTGAGATACCGTTAACTCCTTGGCTCCTGTAAACCCCTAAAACTGCCACTTCCTGTTATACTTAAGCCTGAAAATCTTTAAATTCGTACGAAAGGTGGCTATTTATGCTAAGTATTTCAAAAAAAACAAATAATTTCCCGTTACA
>JBBRWU010000154.1:0-1737 GCA_038249015.1 Candidatus Doudnaibacteriota bacterium
GGACTTAATTGTCCGGCCATGCGGGAAGCCATAACACCAGTTTGAGTCATCATTTTGTCCGAAGCGTTAGCTGGGACAACGTTGGCAAAGGAATAGCCCCAAGAATTGAAGGTGGCTAAGTCCGAAATACCAAGCAAGCCGGTTGCACCGACTAATTGAACTGTACCGTTATTGTTGACCAATACACCTGGGCGATGAGCCGCAGTGGAGTTGTCAATGTTCGATGTCTTGCTCATAAAAGAAGAATCACCGTAAACGGCTTTTGAGAAACTAAAACCAAGGCCTGTAAAGACCGATGCGCTGGTAAAGGCAGCTTTTTGGCCACCGGTTATCAGGGAGCATTCGCCTTTAACATCGGAGTCTTTGGTCACTTCGGCGCAGAAGATTTTACCATCCTGCGGAGGAATGAAAGAACCGGTCGGTAAGGCTAAGTCTTCCGCATTGGCGGTGACTACGCTGGCCCAGGAGTTGAATCCATAGGACAGGAAGGCGCCGGCGGAAGTGTAGGGGCGGAATTGACCGCTGATAATCATGCCAACAGTACCGGATTTATTGACATTGGTACCGTCCGCGTGAACCGCAGCTAAAGCGGTAAACGGAACAGCCAACGACAAAGTCATCGCGACCGCAGACCCTACTGCAAAGATTTTCTTTGCGACAGAATTTTGCATTTTATAAATTTTCCTTTTTTTTCGATATCTTTCCGACAAAAGTCGGGAGAAAATTGATTATTCAATTGAGACAATCAATGGATTCTCGAAAAAAATATTAATTAGTTTTACATCTTTTGCTGTTTTTATAAAGAGCTCTAGAGATCACTTTTTAAAACTTTAGCAACGAGATGCATTGGGTTAGTTTGTTAGCGACTATAACGCCGCTAAGATCGACCTTCCCCCGATTAAATCGGGAGACCATAAGCAGCTTGCCGTAAGCAAACCGCCCAATTAATTGTCTTGAATTGGCGTGCCTATCGCTTAACAGCGGTAGGAAACACCAACCCAAGGAGGGAAACTCTATAATAAACTCCCCTCTTTGGGTTGGTTAACTAAATTAATTTTCAAAATTCTTTTCTGTACCAAAACTCATTTAAATTTTTAAAATTCTTAGGCCGGGGACTCTTTTAAAATCCTTAATATTTCTGGTTACCAAAATACTGTTTGTTAAAAGGGCGGTTGCCGCTATTGCGCTGTCCGGGGTTTTAATACTAGCCACTCTTCTAATTTCCCCGGCCAACCTGGCCATCCTGGAATCTAACGGAACAATACTTAGTGTACTTAATATGTCTTCTATTTTTAATCTATCACTTGAATTTAAATCCTGCTGTGAAAATAATTCCAATTCCGTAATTGTGGAAACATACAGAGGTCCATATGGCAAAATCTTATTTTTAAACAACTTCACTGCCGACGAATCATCTTTTTGGAAATATATAATAGCGTTAGTGTCTAATGTGAACATTTGTTTACAGTTATATTTCTACCATTCTTTCCGCATTTCCCCCAAGACCTTTATAGGATCAGGTTTTTTGTTCTTCCACATACCCCTAGCTTTTTCCCAAATTTGTAGCCTTGCCGCAGGATCTATTAAAGGCCTTAGCTTGCCGTAAACCGACAAGCGTATTTTAGCTGTTTTGGCAGGAATTAGGCTGACTACTTTTTGGGTTTCCATAATTGTATGATTATTTATTCTTTGAGATTGTAAGTTATACAACAAGCTATAAAGGTTCCTCACAATCCC
>JBBRWU010000155.1:0-1685 GCA_038249015.1 Candidatus Doudnaibacteriota bacterium
GGGCCAAAGGCATCAATTGCTACAACAATTCCTGTAAGAGAAAGCATACTCATAACTGCTAAAGCAATTCCGTAAAGTCCGGCAAGTTGGAAGGAAACCAAAATTGCGGCGACAATTACTAAAACCGGAGCGGCAGTGGACTGCATGCCCACAGCTAAACCTTTAATAATATTAGTGCCGTGTCCGGTGGTGGAGGCTTCGGCAATATCTTTTACCGGAGCGTAAGATTTAGAAGTGTAGTATTCGGTAATAATGGTAATTAAACCTGTTACCACCAAACCAATTAATGCGCAGTAAAACAAATTTATGACAGAATATAAGCCGTTGTCTTCCATCAGCGATTTGGTAATGGGATAAAAAGCAATTGCGCTTAGAATTCCGGTAACCGCAAAACCTTTGTACATGGCACCCATAACATTTTGTGACTTGCCGAGGCGGACAAACCAAGTGCCAATAATTGTGGTGATGATGGAAGCGGCGCCAATTAAAAGCGGATAAATTAAAGCGTTAACAGGGGCGAAATAAACGCCTTCTACTGATCTAAAAACAGTCGTAAATGTAAATGACCCCAGCAAAATTACCGCTATGGTAGACACCACATAAGTTTCAAACAAGTCCGCGGCCATACCGGCGCAGTCACCCACGTTATCACCCACGTTATCGGCAATTACTCCGGGATTTCTCGGATCGTCTTCCGGGATGCCGGCTTCTATTTTACCAACCATATCTGTTCCTACATCTGCACCTTTTGTGAAGATTCCTCCACCAAGTCTAGCGAAAATAGAAATAAGTGATGCTCCGAAACCAAGTCCGATAAGTGCGTTCAAGTCCTTTGTTACTAAATAAAAACCTGCAACTGACATAAGTCCTAGACCGACTACAAATAATCCAGTAACCGTACCGCCCTCAAAAGCCATGGTGAGCGCCGAGCCTAAACCTTTTTTGGCCGCTTCGGCGGTGCGAACATTGGCGCGCACGGAAATATTCATGCCTACAAATCCGGCTACGGCAGAAAGCACAGCGCCTAAAATAAAACCATAAATGGTATTGGCGGAAAAGTTAACAAGATACATTAAGACCATTATTACTACCGCCACAATGCCAACGGTTTTATATTGGCGAGCCAAATATGCTTTGGCACCGTCCTGTATTGCCGCGGCAATCTCTGTCATCTTCCCGCTACCGGCAGGGGATTTTAGGATTTTATAAATTAAAAACAACCCATAAAATAGGGCCACAAATGCCACCGTAACGACATACCATAAAAGAGTATTTTCTATCATGAGACTTTTGTAATTTAATAATTATCTTGTTTCATTATATAGTTTTTTGGGCAAAAGTCAAAGGAATAAAGAGGAAAAGCTTAAAATAAAAAGTTCAGTTCCATTCACAGAACCGAACGAAGAATATTAAATTGAATGTATTTAGGGCTTACGCACTGAGGCAATTTCTAGGCATTTTGCGAGGATTTTTGGAGGTGTACTAGAAGTATGCTGGAAAAAACCGTAGCAAAATAACGAAGAAAGTGTCCAGAGTCGCCTTTAGCCTTGAATTACGAAACCCCTAATTCCTTAACAATCTGATATACTTTTCTTGGGGGGAGCTTCCTTGCTTTTAGCAAGAAAACCTGCCCCAATAAAAGTAACAAAATATCAATGCCATAAAAGATAACAAACTCTTTCAAA
>JBBRWU010000156.1:0-1638 GCA_038249015.1 Candidatus Doudnaibacteriota bacterium
CTTTGCCGCTTTTATGACATTCTTTAAATTGGAAAGAGCTAGAATTACAGAAGGCATCAGCTGGTATGAGCAGAAGATATCAATTACCAGAATTTCCATCGCTAATTACTTAAACTGCGCAAAGGCGTAAGTTCTAATATATTTACAAATAAATTTTTTAAGGTCTGTCATAAAACCGGCTCCAGAAAGGGTATAACAGATTTTTTTTCCTTCCCTATTCGATTCCAATAAGCCCTCCTTTGTCAGCGATTGTAAATGGTGAGAGATAATAGCCACGTTCATTTTTAATTCGCCTGCAATTTCGGACACGCAGGGCTTTTTAGCTTTAAACAGATGGCAAAGAATCTTTAGCCGGCTGGGATCGCCGGCAGTTTGAAGTTTTTTTGCTAAGAGCTCGATTTTTTGTAATTTTGCGGAAGATTTCATAAATACATTCAAACTTACATTTGAATGTAATATCTAAAATGAAATATTGTCAAGTCGCTGACTTTTCGCTCGGAAAGAGGGGAATATAAAAAGGCTGCCAGTTGTATAAAAGGTAGCGTTTTTTATGGTTTTGTCCGGTTTGCCAAAATAGAAGCCAGAAAATTTTAGAGAGCGGAGAGACTGGTTATTTTTGTAGCCAAAGGATTTTACTATTATGTTATTGGCTTTTTATGATAAAAGCAAAAACATTCCCAAAGCCACGCAATGCTCACAAAACATACCTTTGCGGCTGTTGCAGCTGCATTGCCACCTAAGGCCTTTGGGGGTAGATTCTAATTTTGCCACGCGCGGGTCTTTATTTTTGTGGCTAATTTTGGCAATTATGTTATAAGTATTTTTTTTTCCAAAATAAATTCTCCTTGCTCGGCAATAGATTTTCCCAGCCGAAAATTCGACCGCGAAGCCAGGCCTTCCAACTCTTCTATTGTAATAATGTCTTTTATGGGTTTCATTTTGAAATTAAAATTAAAACGGCAAAACCTGTGTTTGTCGGAAATAAGTTTTTAATAGACCTGTTCTAATCCTGTCCTCTAGCGATGCGAGCAACCGGACCAACAACAAGGCCGGCGCATACCTTTGCGCATTTTATCCAGACCGACTTCTATTCGGCGTTTTCTGGTTTCTTCTTGCTTGGCGCTGGTTACCCAGCAAATCCATTCATTACGCGCGAGCGGGGTAATATCCGCCCATGCGCCCTTAACAATAGGATCAGAATTAATAGCTTTCTTAAAATCCGTTGGTATTTTATGCGCCCCGTTAGAAGTAGTCGCGCCGCGGTCCAAATGACTTGCGCCCATGGCGTGAGCGCGACTTCTAACGGTGCGCACCGCACCAGCAACTACGTTGCTCTGAGCTTGACGCAGTCCCCGAGCCTGTCGAGGTGGCCAAATGGGTTGAAGGATTTTATTCTTAATCATTTTTTATGAGTGGATTATTAACTAATCTTATTATAATCTTTTTTTGCAATTTGCACTAAGAAATTATAAAATAACAATGGGTCATGTTCCCATTGTTATTCATTGTTATTGTCATATCTAGCCTAAATAGTGATTAGTTGGTAATCCACTGGTTTGACCAGTGGACTCTAAAGGTTTGACCTACACGTAGATCCACAATAAAAAACATAGTAAACTTCTTAAGTAAGTTGGTGGC
>JBBRWU010000157.1:0-1536 GCA_038249015.1 Candidatus Doudnaibacteriota bacterium
AAATCCACTTCCCGCCATCTGGCTATTTTAAGGGCGGTGGAGATGGTGGACAAGGATCAACAAGGGCTGACGGTTTTTTACAGTTTAGCCAGTCCAATGCCGTCAGTTGCCAAATATGTGATTACCATAGGCTAATTCGCACGAATTAGCCTATGGGGGGGCGGTTTTAGTTAAAAAGTTTTTTAAAGTTTTTTGTAGATTTTTAAAGTTTTTTGTAGATTTTTTCTGTTTCTGCCAGCATTTTTTCTTGTGTAAAATTTTGGGATCTAATTAGCGCTTTGGCAGATAAATCGCTCATTAAGTCGGGATTATTAATTAGTTTGGTAATTGCATCTGCCAAGGCTTGTGGGTTTTCAGGAGGAACTAAAATTCCGGCCTGCCCAAGGGCCTCAGGCACGCCCCCGACATCTGTGGCTATTATGGGTAAACCCGCCTGCATAGCCTCTAAAATTACGTAAGGAAAGCCTTCTCGACGGGAGCTGAGTACAAATACATCAAATGCCTTAATTAAGCTTCCGGCGTTTGGCTTATAACCCGGCAGTAGGAAAATATCGCCTAAGTTTTTTTGTGCAATTAGTTGTTCAAACTGTTGTCGGCCCGGCCCTTCACCAATAATCACAACTTTAATTTTTTTCTTCAACTCCGCGGAAATTAAATCCAAAGCTTCAATAAAAATATTAATAGCTTTTCGGTTATACAATTGGGCAACATTTCCGAGTAAAAAAGTTTGGTCGATAATTCCTAATTCTTTTCTGGCTTGGGATTTGTCAATAAAAAGAGGAGTGGTAATGCCGTTATGAATGGTTTGAATCTTAACCGGATTAATTAGATGGTGCTGGATCGCCTGTTGGCGGTCTTCTTCGGAAACGGTAATAATAAAATCGCGGAACAGGGAAGCTGTCCGTTCCAGTATGGTGTAGGCAAGCTTTATTGGCCAAGCAGAACGTTTAAAATAAAAAAATCCATGTGCGGTAAATACCACTTTGGCACCGGCAAGTTTTCCGGCGATACTGCCTAAAAATCCGGCTTTGCTGGAATTTAAATGCACAATGTCAGGACGTTCTTTTTTGATTAGTCGGTAAATTTCCCCAATCGCTAAAATATCGTGCCATGGATTGATGTTGCGTTTTAAGTGCTTTAATTTATAAGTGGTAAGTCGTAAATCCTCGGCTTGGTCAAATAATTGAGTAGCTTCGGTTCCCGCGGCAATGGCGCCACCAAAAGCCCGTGCTAAGTCCAGAGCATACTTTTGTGCTCCACCGCCATCGGCCGAGGTAATAATATAAAGTATCTTGGGTTTTTTTAAAACGCTCGTATCCATTGGTTTATATCGATATTATTGAGTATTAGACCTGTTGCTTAATAATTTCTCGCCTCCGCCTAAGGCGGACTCTTTCGCCAAAACCTTGTTAATCCGCCTAAGGCGGACCGCTTAACTAAGGTTAAACATCACGCCAGAGGCGGATCTTTACGACAAAATTTTAAACTGCGGTTTTGTCTGAAATATCATAATTTTGGATCAAAAAATTATTAAGC
>JBBRWU010000158.1:0-1503 GCA_038249015.1 Candidatus Doudnaibacteriota bacterium
GCCCGAGGCGGGTAAACTTCTCATCCCCTTCACTATAATTCATTAATATAATAACTTCATAAATAACAGTCTATTAAATTAATGGCGGAGAGGGAGGGATTCCCGCCCGAGGCGGGTAAACTTCTCATCCCCTTCACTATAATTCATTAATATAATAACTTCATAAATAACAGTCTATTAAATTAATGGCGGAGAGGGAGGGATTCGAACCCTCGGTACCGATAAAGGTACTCCGGTTTTCAAGACCGGTGCACTAAACCACTATGCGACCTCTCCATAACCTATACATTTTAATCAATAAAACAAAATATGTCTAACGATAACCAAAAAATTATTTCCTGGCAAGCGCCGGAATTTCGCCATTATCCCAAAAATCCGGGGTGGTCTGTTACTTTAATTGCTGTAGCCATTTTAGTTATTGCCTTTTTTATAATTGTGGAAAGCGACATTTTTGCCGCGGTAAGTTTAGGACTTATTACAATTTTGATAGTTTTATTCTCCCGACAAACCCCACGCCTGGTCAACATAGAGCTAAATAGTAAGGGAATTAAATTTGATAATTTGCAATATCCATACAAACAGCTAAAATATTTTTGGGTGGTAAATAACGATCGCCACAAAACCATAAACTTTCACACCACTGCTTTTTTAAATAATACATTAATTCTGGAACTTGGAAACGAAGACCCGGAAAAAACACGGGAATTCCTCCTGCAATATTTGTCTGAGCATCACGAAACTGACGAAACTCCAATTCAAAGAATTATGCACCGGGTAAAGTTTTAAGTTACAGATTCACAGATAGGCACTGATTACACAGATTTTTAAACTTACCTGCATTAGCAGGCAACAACTTTATAAAATTTAACAAGTGGGCTTCGTAGCTCAGTGGATTAGAGCGTTCCCCTCCGAAGGGAAAGGCCGCTGGTTCGATTCCAGCCGAAGTCACCAAACGAGTCTAGCAGGCGGGCAATAACCCTTCCGCCACAGGCGGACTGTTATACAGAGCGCGACTCCTGCTAAGGACACCATAAGTAACAGGGCAAGTATTTAGCCTACCAACCGCAAGTATCGCTTAAAATGATTACCCTCAATTCCAAAATTGAAGAAATCTCCAAGCTTTCTAAGCCGCAAATTGCGGCTTTAAAAAAACTTGAGCTGATTACGGCACAAGATTTGCTAATGTATTTCCCCTACCGCCATTTGGATTTTAGTAAAACTAAAAATATTGCGGACTTATTACCGAGTGAAAATATCAGCTTAAGAGTTACCATAAAAAGTATTACTTCCCGTTTTTCCTTTCACGGACGGATGAGTTTGGCCGAAAGCGTGGTTTCCGACGAAACCGGCTCTTTAAAAGTAGTCTGGTTTAACCAAGGCTACTTGGCAAAAACTATTTCGGCCGGTGATGAAATATTTTTAGCCGGTTCAGCGGAAATTTATAAAGGCAAACTCCAACTCACCAACCCTATTTACGAAAAAGTTTTTGACCCGCTTCGCTCC